>NZ_JAMPJZ010000012.1:0-107341 GCF_039961835.1 Trichocoleus sp. ST-U1 | reverse complement strand
GGCTCCGGAGATGATGTTGTTGCCGTACATCAAGGAACCAGCTACGGGTTCGCGGATGCCATCGATGTCCACGGGAGGAGCGGCGATGAAGGCGATGATGAAACAGATGGTGGCAGACAGTAGGGTTGGGATCATCAGAACGCCGAACCAGCCTACATACAGGCGGTTGTCGGTTGATGTGACCCAATCGCAGAACCGTTGCCATACGTTGGCGCTTTCGCGTCTTTGTAAGGTTGTGGTCATGTTTTTATGATTGCTTTGAATTTTCTAGGTTCGAGGTAGTAATTTCTCTACCTTGTTTTCAAGATTAACTCATCTATTGAGTTTTGTAAAGCTTTTTCAACAAAAATTTTTTCGGCTTCCTGATTCAGCCTGGAGGCCATTTCATCTGGCGTCCGCCCAGAATGTGCAAATGTAGATGGGGTACGGTTTGCCCCCCATCCGAGCCGGTGTTAATGACAACGCGGTAGCCGTTGTCGAGTCCGGCTTTTTCTGCAACATTCTTAACAATCAGTAACAAGTGACCCAGGAGGTCGCGATCCTGAGAATCGGCATCGGCAAGCTGAGGAATCGGCTGCTTGGGAATCACGAGGATGTGAATGGGGGCTTGGGGTTGAATATCTTTAAAGGCAAGTGCCAGATCGTCCTCATACACAATGTCTGCGGGGATTTCGCGGCGGATTATCTTGCTGAAGATGGTTCCTGTCGTTTCACTCATGTTGCTTGGTTATTTCGGTGATTAGCTGTGCTTGCAGCCATTTTAAGCCCGAACGATAAAGCTAAGCGCGATCGCGGGAACTCTAATAAAAGATTCTGTTGGTTGGCTTCTCATAAAACTTGTTACAAACCTGGTTTCTAAATGAAAACGGGTTTGGACTACGGCAAATACCAACAGCATCATCAAACAAAAGTGGGGCGAGATTGCCATGCTGGCTAGGGTTTGGAGTGCATCTATCGTCGGTATCGATGCGGTGAAGGTGGGGGTTGAAGTCGATGTATCGGGAGGATTGCCGGGAATTGTGCTGGTGGGATTGCCCGACACCGCAGTTCAGGAGTCGAAGGAGAGGGTGAAGGCGGCACTGAAGAATGCGGGTTATGCCTTTCCGATGAAAAAAATTGTCATAAATCTGACACCTGCGGATTTACGAAAGGAAGGCCCCAGCTTTGATTTGCCCATCAGTGTGGGCATCATGGCGGCGTCTGAGCAGGTGAGTGCCCAGTTGTTAGGAGATTATTTATTCTTAGGGGAAGTTTCCCTAGATGGAAGTCTTCGTCCGGTTGCCGGGGTGCTGCCAATTGCCGCCGCTGCCCAACGAATGGGAATCGCAGGTTTAGTCGTTCCAGCTAATAATGCGCGGGAAGCAGCTGTTGTCAAAGGTCTAGCAGTCTACGGTTTCAAAAATCTGTCCCAAGTGGCTGATTTTCTCAATGAGCCAGAGCGTTATTCGCCAGTGCAGGTGGATGGTAGAGAGGAGTTAGCTAAAACCCACTTCAGCAGTGCAGACTTAAAGGATGTAAAAGGACAGAGCTTTGCCCGTCGTGCCCTAGAAATTGCGGCGGCTGGTGGACATAACTTAGTGTTTGTCGGACCACCGGGAAGTGGGAAGACGATGCTAGCGCGGCGCTTACCGGGGATATTACCGCCGTTAAGCTTTGACGAAGCCCTCGAAGTGACTCAAATCCACTCAGTTGCAGGGTTACTTAAGAATAGAGGATCGCTAGTAAGCGATCGCCCTTACCGCAGTCCTCACCACTCCGCTTCTGGCCCCTCCCTGGTTGGTGGCGGTAGTTTTCCGCGTCCGGGAGAAATATCTTTAGCGCATCGGGGCGTTTTATTTCTGGACGAACTTACAGAATTTAAGCGAGATGTGCTGGAATTCTTGCGTCAGCCGCTTGAAGATGGTTTTGTCACTATCTCCCGCACTCGCCAATCGGTCATGTTTCCGGCTCAGTTTACTTTAGTTGCTAGTACCAATCCCTGTCCGTGCGGTTACTTTGGCGATACGATTCAAGCTTGCACCTGTTCCCCTCGACAGCGAGAACAATACTGGGCAAAGCTTTCTGGCCCTTTGATGGATCGGATCGATTTGCAAGTTGCAGTGAATCGCCTCAAGCCAGAGGAAATTACGCAACAACCGACTGGGGAAGAGTCGGCACCTGTCAGGGAACGAGTAGAAACAGCACGCGATCGCGCTCATACTCGATTTAAAGACGATTCATCTGTGCGTTGCAATGCTCAGATGCAAAGTGGTCATCTGCGGCAATGGTGTCAACTGGATGATGCTTCTCGCCACTTATTAGAAGCAGCCATTCGCAAATTAGGGTTATCAGCCAGAGCCAGCGATCGCATTTTAAAAGTAGCGCGTACTATTGCCGATTTAGCTAGTGATGAAAACCTCAAAACCCACCACGTTGCCGAAGCCATTCAGTACCGCACGATAGATAGAATGCAGTGATATGGAAACAATAAGCCAGGACATTCTTGAAGTAGAGCGTGGCGTTATCTGTCATCAGGTGAATTGTCAGGGACGCATGGGAGCAGGTTTGGCTCTACAAATTCGCGATCGCTGGCCTATTGTCTACGAAGACTATCACAAGTATAAGGGTCAATGGCAGTTGGGAATGGTGCAATTTGTCAAGGTTACAGATGCACCCTTATACGTTTGCAACTTGGCAGGACAGTGGAACTATGGTCGTGCTAACCCTGCTCAAGGTATTATCTACACTGACTATGAAGCGGTGCGGACGGGACTGAAGCAAGTTAATGCTTGGTCAACCGAGAATGCTCTTCCGGTTTATATTCCTTCTGGTATGTCCTGCGGGCTTGCAGGTGGAGATTGGAACATCATCCAAGTCATCATCGAACAGGAGTGTCCTCATGCCATCATCTGTCGCAAGCCAGAAGAGGGCTAGAGATTGTTTCTGTTAACAATGAAGTGATTTGTGCGCGACGATTACCAGCACGAACGAACAGATTTATAGATAAAGAAGTAGTGGTAAAGGGAGGTTAGCAATCGCATTTTTTTGAATTAACCTTAATTTTGCCATTTCAACGGAGATGAAGACCTCAAGACCCATTATGTTGCCGAAGCAATTTAGTATTGCATATTCGATAGAATGCAGTAATTAAGATGAGTTTTTGCCCTGAAAAAGGCACAAAATATGCATTACAATCTTAGTTTCTTAATTTCTTCCAGCAGGTTTTGATACTGTTCTTTATTTCCTTGCCTCTGAAACAAGTTAGCAGCTTTTTGAAAATCCTCAAATGCCTTTTTCTTGTCTCCTAAACTGCGGTGAGAAATTCCTCGGTCGTAATAACCGTAGGCATAATCAGGATTAATTTCGATAGCTCGATCGAAGTCTTTGATTGATTCTTGATAATTTCCAACCCGTTGCTGAGCCAATCCTCGATAATCGTAGGCAAAGAAATTCATTGGGGAAAGGCGGATTGCCTGACTATAGTCTTCTGCTGCTCCCTGATAGTCTCTCAGAAATGTACGGGAAGTACCTCGCTCTAAGTAAGCTAAAACATAATTAGGGTTGCGCTGAATTACTTGGTTGTAATCCTCAATTGCTTGCTGATAATCTTTTAAATCCTGGCGGGACTTACCTCGATATAAGTAAGCTGCAACATAATTAGGATTAAGCTGAAGTGCCTGGTTAAACTCCTCAATGGCTTCTTGCTTATCTCCTTTGTCATAAAGAGCAATCCCTCGTGCGTAGTGCGAAATCGCCTTGTTAGAATTGCTACCCTGAGTCTGGTAATTTTCTGATGGATCGGCGATCGCTACTAAAGGTGCAGTACTGATAATTGCTGTTACTGTTACCGAGGTGACTAAAAAGACAGATAAAGAATTCAAATTGAGAAAATTACAAGTCATCCTTAACTCCTTAATAAATCAAATTAGGGATTTTTCGACAAGAAGCATTTTTTGAGTCGCGGCATATCTGACCGTCAGTTGTACAATAAAACGGTTGTATTCTGCGACACTTGCTGTGATCGAGCGTTATACGTTGCCTGAGATGGGCAACTTGTGGACTGACACCTATAAACTGAAAACTTGGCTCCAGGTTGAAATTGCAGTCTGTGAAGCCCAAGCTGAACTGGGTTATATTCCAACCCAGGCGGTTGAGGAAATTAAGGCGAAAGCTAATTTTGACCCGAAGCGGGTGCTGGAAATTGAGGCTGAAGTCCGCCACGATATGATCGCGTTCTTGACAAACGTCAATGAATATGTAGGCGACGCGGGGCGCTACATTCACCTGGGATTAACCAGTTCGGATGTGCTGGATACAGCTTTGGCGCTGCAACTGGTCGCCAGCTTGGATGTGTTGCTGGCAGGGGTGGAAGATTTGATTGCAGCAATTCGCCAGCAGGCGCAGCAGCATAAGAATACGGTGATGATTGGGCGATCGCACGGCATTCATGCGGAACCGATTACATTTGGCTTTAAGCTAGCGGGATGGTTGGCAGAAGTATTGCGATCGCGCGATCGCCTTCAGCGTCTTCGCAAAGAAATTGCCGTTGGCAAGATTTCCGGTGCAGTAGGAACCTACGCCAATATTGAGCCGAGAGTTGAAGCGATCGCTTGCCAAAAACTGGGACTCGAACCGGATACAGCATCGACGCAAGTAATTTCGCGCGATCGCCATGCCGATTTTGTACAAACTTTGGCTTTAGTGGCTGCCTCGATTGAGCGATTTGCTGTCGAAATTCGCAACCTGCAACGCACGGATGTCCTAGAAGTCGAAGAATTCTTCTCTAAAGGACAAAAAGGCTCCTCTGCGATGCCGCACAAGCGCAACCCGATTCGTTCGGAGCGATTAACGGGAATGGCACGAGTTGTCCGGGGTCATGCTGTTGCAGCTTTGGAAAATGTCGCCCTTTGGCACGAACGGGACATCTCTCACAGTTCCGTGGAGCGGATGATCCTGCCCGATTCCTGCACCATAACGCACTTCATGTTAGCGGAAATAACCGATTTGGTGAAAAACCTGCTGGTTTATCCCGAAAACATGGAACGGAATATGAATTGCTACGGCGGCGTTGTCTTCAGCCAGCGAGTCATGCTCACTCTGGTAGAAAAAGGAATGAGCCGCGAGGACGCCTATGCAACGGTGCAGTCTTGCGCCCATCAAGCGTGGAATAAGACCGATGGCGATTTCCACGATTTGATTGCTAAAGACAGCCGCGTTACACAGCATCTTTCTTCAGAAGAAGTTGAGGCGTGTTTCGCTCCGCAGCATCATTTGCAGCATTTAGACGAGATTTATCAACGTTTGGGGATTTGAGGAACTGCAAAGACGCACTAGCGGAGCCATGCGCGTTAGCGCTATAGAGCGCGAAGGAAGAAAAAGAAGAGTTTTCTTCTTCTCTTTCTTCCTTCGTGTCCTTCGCGTCTTTGCGGTTTATTCCTGTTCCACCCTGTACCCCAAATCTGCTAAATGTAGTCGAGACTGCCGCCATTTCGGCTGCACTTTCACAAATAACTCCAGATAAACTTTCCCCGCAATTAACTTTTGGATTTGTTCTCGGGCGGCACTACCAATCGCTTTGAGCATCGTTCCGCCTTTGCCAATCACAATCCCCTTTTGGGAGTCGCGTTCAACGTAGATAGTCGCCAGAAGGCGAGTAATCGTTGGTTCTTCCTCCACCATGTCAATCGTAACGGCGACTGAGTGGGGAACTTCTTCGCGGGTTAGCAGCAAAATTTGTTCTCGAATCAGTTCCCCCATGATGAAGCGTTCCGGCTGGTCGGTAACATAATCAGGAGGATAATAGTATGGCCCTGGTTCTAGGCGATCGCTGAGTAATTGCTGCAACGCCTCAACTCCCTCTCCGGTGACGGCAGAGAACTTCACAATCGGCCAGTTGTAGGGTTCAGCTAGCTGCGTATAACTCTCATCAATTTGTGGGGAATCTGAGGTTCGCAGGTCGATTTTGTTCATCCCCAACATCACTGGCGTCTTGGTGCGGCTAAGAATATCGACAATATAGCGATCGCCTCCTCCAGAGTCTACCGCTCCATCCACTACAAACAGCACCAAATCCACCGACTCAATCGCAATCTGGGCATTTTTCACCAACACCTCCCCTAACTGGTGGTGCGGTTTATGAATTCCTGGGGTATCAACAAAAATCATCTGTGCCTCTGGCGTCGTCACGATACCCCGGAGTCGGTTGCGTGTCGTCTGCGCCACTGGCGAAGTGATGGCAATTTTTTGCCCCACCATATAGTTCATCAATGTAGACTTACCCACATTAGGGCGTCCAATAATCCCAATGAAGCCCGATTTATATCCTTCCGGGGCTTTCGGAATGCTGAAAATTCCTGACTCGTCTAGGATATTTCCCTCGCCTTTATTAACTGCTGCGTTTGTCGTCGTCCCATCTTCCATCATGTTTGCGTTTTTAAAAACCCCTACATCACTGATAATACATACTCTCCTTCGTTAACTGCGTGATTCGTCGAAATATCAAAGACTAAACCAGCGTTCTCCGCACAAACATCAATTAATTTTGGTAATTCCTCTTTATTAAAGCTAATAATTTGATAAAGCCTTTCCCCAGCCTCGATTGAAGCACCTAGTTTGACTCTCGATTGGATCATTCCTCCCCTAGGTGCATAATATTTTTTTAGGGTGCTTTTTGAAACAAAAGTTACTTTGTGGGATGCAGTTTGCGGTAAAGGAAAATCAGGAATCGATAAAACGTCTTTCTGGGCTAAGTAATTTTTGATGCCTTGGACTCCTTTCTCCACTGATTCCGGATTCATTTGCATTCCCGAACCCAGTTCTAGCGTCCAAGATTCTTTATCAAAAACTATCGGTTTTCCTAGAGTTTCGAGCTGATTTTCTAAGGCTAACCAAGGCTTTAGGAAAGCTTCATCAAAAGCATCTCCATCATATTCATTCAGTAAAATTTCACGCTCAAGTAAAAAATACTTGGCACTTTCTTCTCTACGGTGGAAGCCATATAAGTAATCTATCGCTTGATTAGACGAGCTATGAATATCAATTACATAATCAGCATCCAAGCACAAAGATTGTAACTGATAGCGGTATCGTTCATTAAAAGGCGCTCCACTGGGAGACTTGATTTTTTCTAAAAGCTTGTCAAAAATTGTTTTAATACGCTTAAAATATTCGTTCTGTATAGCATCAACCTCAAGATTGATGTGATGTTTTGTAAATTCTTCTAAATTTTCACATTCCTTTTCATAGTCCCAGAAAATGCGATTCCAGTCTTTGCCATCGCTGGGATTGTATCGACCTGTGGAAAAATAATGAGTCCGCTGATTGGTACTGATGGGATTGCAAACAGGAACTAGCCAAATTTCACCCTTAAGCTGGGTATCCTTGATACTAACCAGAAACTCGATTAGCTGGTGAATGACAGCATTGCCAACAATCTCTGCACCGTGCAGATTGGCTTGTAAATATGTTTTTTTACCAGGGTTAGCACCAATAAATTTATAAACTTGAATCGAGAGGCGATCGCCTGAAGCTAATTGTTGAATTGGTACTGTAGAAATAGTAGGAATCATGGAGAAATTATCTTACATTAATATACCTTGGCGAATGAAATTCGCGGCTACACAGACGAAACCCGCCTCCGCAGGTTTTAATGTTATCTGCGAAAGCAGACTTTGTTTGTATAGCCGTGATTTCTAATCACTAGGTAACTTACAAATAAATCATGTACCGGGTAAGGTACGCAAACGCTCATCCAAATGAATGCGATCGCTTAAAGCATGAAGTAATGGCCCATGAGCGCCAAACTCCACTATACTGACCGAACCCACCGGACATCCCAAGCGAAAACGAAAGCGTCCGACATCAATTCCCAGCAAGCTACACAGCATAATTCGGATAGTCGCTTTGTGTGCAACAATCAAAACATTGCCGTTGTTAAACCGCTGCTTGATTTCTTCAATCACTTGTAACGAACGGTGAGCGATCGCTACTGCTAATTCTCCCTCAGTCGGCGGATACCAAGCAGGATCGGCAGTCCAGCGAATATAATCATCGTGATACTCCCGGTCAACGGTTTCTATAGTTTTTCCTTCCCACTTACCATAGTTAATCTCTTTCAAACCGTCCCGCAATTCCATCTGCATCCCCACAGCTTCACACAGCGGTTTTGCAGTTGCTACGGTACGCCGCATTGGACTACAAAAAATAGCATTCCAAGGTAGGGAACGATAGGTAACAGCAAAAGCTTTTGCCATCTCTAGTCCATCTGGCGTCAAATCTGGATCTATGGAACCACAGAAAACATTATCTCGGCTGCGGTCTGTTTGTCCGTGGCGGAGGAAATAAAGCTTTAGACTCAAGGTAGTTTTCTCCGATTATCTGAGTTAAGGATACAACCACCTTTGGGATAATGATGTTTTTACGCACACCCTTATCTAGCGTCAAAGAGTTTAGCGTCAACTACTAGCATCATAGGGAACCGGTTTACTTGTATCAAAAATATCAGCTAATTCGCAGCTAATTCATCCTTAGTCATGCCAGTTTGAGCCAGTATCCGATCTATTGACTCACTGCTACTTGCTTCAGATTCCACCTTTTTGGTTGCGATCGCGCAGTAGTCACATTCTAGGCTAGTTTTTACTGAGCTAAATTTGGGGAGAATGCGAGTGATTATAAGTGAAAGTAAACTTTGTAGCATAAAGACGTAGCGACTAGAAAGGCAACTTGCAACCCTTTTGTAATCCAGTCGGCAACAGCCCTTCCAAAGCATACTCAGCAGCCATATCAGGATAGTAAGTTGTAATGGGCAAGCGGATTGTTTGGGTCGAACCAATATGCATTTCGCTCAGCCAGTAAACTTGAGCAGCTAAGAATCCAGGTCTGGTTTCACCACGTCGCCGTCGTACGATAATCGGACGTGGAACAAAATTAGTTCCCCCTTTTATTTCTGTTTTACCTGTGGTCATCAGAGCAACTTCAGTCTCCGAAATAGGCCATGCTAATCCTCTACGGGGATTTTCCCATTTTTTGGATTTCTCATTCCACTGCCCAGCACGAGGATATCCAGACTTCAGAATTTCCACTGCATCTAATTTCTGTATTCCCGCTTGGCTTAATTCCGGCATAAGTTCATCTAGCAAATCAAGTTCATCTGCTTGGAAATAACCATCTCGGTGAATAACTAAATGGTTAAGGGGAGTTTGATTTCTTTCTTCATAAAGGTTAATTAAATCAAAAATAATACTGCGTAAAGCTGTAATATCAAAAGTTTCCCGGTGACTCTGAAAGTTGGCAGGGAACCACCCAAGAACCTTCCCTTGCGGACTCACAATAAATGCAGCTACACCAACAGCTACACCATCTTTGCGCCCAATATCCAAACCCAGAAAAGCTTGTGCTTCTCCAGGCATATGTTTAAGTTGCCAAGGGCAATAGCCCAATTTCCCCAATATTCCTAACAACAGATTGTAACCTGTATTATCTTCAAACTTAGCTTTTAGTGTACTTTCTTCAATTGCCTGAGAAGGCAACATAGCTTTAACAAATTCTCGTTTAAATATGGGGTATGGATCAAATTTGGGGTTTAATATAAATTCTTCTTTATCCGGTACAAATATTAGTGCTAGGTCATATTTTTCTAAATCACGGCATTTTCGCTGAATTTCTAAAGTGTTACCTATACGATAAGAGTAATATTCAAAAAAATCGTCTTGTATCAATATAAATTGAATGCCGAAACCTGCTGCAAATTTCTCAAACTCTTCGCACCATTCAATAACCTTCCAGTTTTCTGGATGAAAAACCACAATTTTTATCTGTTCTGGCTTTTCTAGTAATCTTTTTTTTCTTAGCCCTTGGGTGGGGTAGCTGCCAAAACAGCTTTTACCAAAATCGAGATTATTTTTATGCTTTTCAGGAAAGTCTCTTTGAGGATCTGGATAATATGGAGCCGTGTTAAAAGTAATTTTTTGACCAGGTATGTCTATTCCTAGGGAGTCATTTAAATGCCCAATTTCCTGGATGGCTGTTTTAAATCGCTTATCAATAGACCAAATTTGAGCATTAAATACTCTAGCCTCAACGTCATCTTTGGTAAATGTTTTTTTGAGCAAATGAGAAATGTGGGGGTAGATCAAATCTTCTCCCTTTGAACCGTAGTTGACGTTGATAGCAGGCGTTTCAGGAGGAATGGCACTGAGAACTTGTTCAGAGACTTCTCCTTTGCGGCGATGGTACTCCAGTAGGCTGATATTACCTAATCCGCTTTGAATATCGGAGACTGTAAATCCAGCTAATCCCACATAGCGACAGCTTTTTCCATCATAGCTGTGAACTAGCTGCTGGTCAGGAGTCAAACTTGATAACTCACGTTCATCTAGCGTGTAACGGCTGTGATACGAGTTGCTATAGTCGATGGAAAAGAATACATATTTGTCGGTATCGATACGCAGATTCCATTTAATAAATCGCTGTGCTTCAATCTCCTCTGAAATCTTTAGTGTCTCCAAAAAAACCTCGCGCTCGTAAGCATCCACTCTTAAACCCCGGCTGCGGAAGTAATCGCTCACGCCTAGATTCAGAATCTGCTCTAACTGACGGCGATATTTAGGGGCAGTTATGTCTACAGCTAAAAATGACAAAATCTGAAAGGAACCATTACTCTTTAGTTGGGAAGGACTCAGCAAGCAAAATTCTGTTGTATCGGCTACTACAGGTATTCTCTTTTCCCGACGCAGACAGCTAGCTAGCTTACCTAGTTCTGAGGCTAATTGATTGGGAGCGATCGCTTGGTTTAAGTCCACCCGATGAGCGTAGAAAGAAAGTGCTGCGATTGGCTTTATAGATTGAAAACTAAGTTCGTGAATTGCCATTCTTTTTGGTCTTATATGTGGCAGAAATTTAATGTGATTTGGTCGAAAAAACACTATATATGTACTGCCATAATTAAGTCAATAGTATCTAGGAACTATATAAAAATAAAAATCCCCCTTCCTGGAGAAGAGAGGTACATCCGTTTATTGAGCTTGTTTATAACTATATTTCTGCGTCAGAAATACGCAGCAACTAAGATTACCACTTCAAAAATGCGGCATCGCTTCCCTGTTCGCGCCTAATTTTTGAATCCTTCTCAAACCAAGTGATAATCTGCTCAGGTGTTAAATCTTCAATAACAACACCGTACTCTTCGGCGATGTGTTTCAACACTCTTAGAGATGAAATAGTTAATCTTGTTATAAATTTTTCATGAGTTTGAAGCAGTGCTGAATCTACCTTAACCGCTTCTTCGTATGTCAAAAATTGTTCTGATGGTTGCTGTGGTTGAGTCATAAATATTTTTAGTTACTGTTCCTTAATTAAATAGCCGCAGCGATGTTCTCCGTTAATAATCCAGTGCGTCCGTTCTACTTTACAATCTTGCAGAGCAGCAGCAAACATTTCTAATTCATGTCCGCAAACGCTGGGAAAAGACGAGGCGACGTGGGAAATGGCACAGTTATGCTCTACCAATATAAATTGAGTATCGTTTTCCTCCAGAGGATACCACTCTGCCATATAACCTTCAGCTTTGCGGAGTTCGACTAATTTGGCAACGCGATCGCGCAAATTGCCCCTTCCCAGTCTCACTCGATATTCCATCGCCTTGCGTTCCCAGTGCTTTCGCAACACGGTACTGGCTTGCTCATAACCGAGCGTTTCTGTCAAGGTGTCTAGGAAATCAACGGCAAACTCTCCGTAACGACTGGGGAAGCGATCGCGCCCTTCTTGACTCAGCTCGTAGACGTGCTGCGGGCGTCCCATCGCCGCAGGCACCGATTGATGCACGATTAGCCCTTCTGTCTCCAAATCCTTCAGATGACGCCGAATCGCCTGCGGACTTACCTCAAAGGCGTCAGCCAGCTCCTGAGCCGTGGCTTGACCTGTTTTCAGTAAATGTTGCAAGATGTCCTGTTTGGTGGAAGGCTGCTGAGTAATCGCCATCGTCTTGCGGTAAAATTCCTACTGGACTTTGACAACATCTATGTTGCTAAAGTATTTTAAAATAGAATTAAGTAAAGCAACAAGCCTGTTGTTTTACTATTGTAGTTGCAGTTTGACTGGGCGATCTACTCCGGACGCCCATGCCCTGAGCCTGCCATCCTGAGAGATTTGTCCGAAACAAACACGCGAGAACACTTTTATCTATGACTGCTAGCGTTAAAACCTTAGTCAATCAGCCCTATAAATACGGGTTTGTCACAGACATTGAAACAGATAGCATTCCTCGCGGACTTAGTGAGGACGTTGTTCGCCTGATCTCCGCCAAGAAAGAAGAACCGGAGTTCATGCTAGAGTTTCGCCTCAAAGCCTATCGGCAATGGCTGAAGATGACAGAGCCAACTTGGCCTCATGTCAAGTATCCGGCTATTGACTACCAGGACATCATCTACTACTCCGCGCCGAAGCAAAAGCCCAAAAAGCTGGGTAGCCTAGATGAAGTCGATCCAACTTTGTTAGAAGCCTACGAGAAGCTAGGGATTTCGCTTTCAGAGCAAAAGCGGTTGTCTAACGTTGCCGTAGATGCCATCTTTGATAGTGTTTCAGTTGCCACAACATTTAAAGAGAAGCTAGCCAAAGACGGCGTGATCTTCTGTTCCATTTCCGAAGCTTTGCGGGAACACCCAGAACTGGTGCAGAAGTACCTCGGCAGCGTTGTGCCAGTAGCAGATAATTACTTCGCCGCCCTCAACTCAGCCGTATTTAGCGATGGTTCCTTCGTCTACATCCCCAAAGGCACCAAATGCCCGATGGAACTCTCCACCTACTTCCGCATCAACAGCGGAGATACAGGGCAGTTTGAGCGCACGCTAATTATTGCCGAAGAAGGCAGCTCTGTGTCATATCTGGAAGGCTGCACAGCACCGATGTTTGACACCAACCAGCTGCACGCGGCTGTGGTGGAACTGGTTGCCCTCGACAACGCTGAAATTAAATACTCCACGGTACAAAACTGGTACCCCGGCGACGAAAATGGCAAAGGCGGTATTTACAACTTTGTTACCAAGCGCGGGCTGTGTCAGGGAGTCAATTCTAAGATTTCTTGGACGCAGGTAGAAACGGGTTCCGCGATTACCTGGAAGTACCCAAGTTGCGTGTTAGTTGGCGATAATTCTGTGGGTGAATTTTACTCTGTTGCCCTCACGAATCATATGCAGCAAGCCGACACCGGAACCAAAATGGTGCATATCGGCAAAAACACCCGCAGCACGATTATTTCCAAGGGAATTTCGGCGGGTAAGTCGGCAAATAGCTATCGCGGTTTGGTGAAAATTGGCCCTAAGGCAAAGGGTGCGAGAAATTATTCTCAGTGCGACTCGATGCTGATTGGCGATAATGCCCAAGCGAATACTTTCCCTTATATCCAGGTGCAGAATAACACCGGGAAAGTGGAGCATGAAGCTTCTACCTCAAAAATTGGGGAAGAACAGCTGTTCTTTTTCTCGCAGCGGGGCATTTCCGCAGAAGATGCTATTTCGATGATGATTAGCGGCTTCTGTAAGGATGTGTTTAATCAGCTGCCGATGGAATTTGCTGTTGAAGCTGATAGGTTGTTGAGCATGAAGTTAGAAGGCAGTGTGGGATAAATGAAACTACAGATAAACACAGATAAACGCCGATAAATTATCCGTGTTATCTGTGTTTATCTACGGTTGAATTTCTTTACTCAAAAAGGTAAGGCGGGCATTGCCTACTTTTAGGCTGAAATAGAATAAAAAACGCGAAGACGCTAAGGGCATAGAGGAAAAAGAGAGGAAAGATGATTATTGAAAATAGTGAGGTGATCCTATCAGTTCGGGATCTCACGGCAAATGTTGATGAAACTCCGATTCTTAAGGGTTTGAATCTAGAAGTAAAGGCGGGAGAAATCCATGCCATTATGGGACCAAATGGTTCCGGAAAAAGCACCTTTTCTAAGGTTTTGGCTGGGCATCCGGCGTATGAGGTGACGGGCGGTGAGGTAATTTTCCGAGGTCAAAATCTTCTAGAAATGGAAGCAGAAGAACGCGCTAGGGCTGGGATATTTTTGGCGTTTCAATATCCTTTGGAAATTCCTGGTGTTAGTAATGTGGATTTCCTCAGAGTTGCCTATAATTCCCGTCGCAAGGCTGAGGGATTAGAGGAATTGGATGCTTTTGATTTTGATGAGTTGGTGCATGAAAAGCTGGATGTGGTAAAGATGAATCCTGCTTTCCTTAGCCGCAGTGTAAATGAAGGTTTTTCTGGTGGTGAGAAGAAGCGGAACGAGATTCTGCAAATGGCACTGCTAGAACCAAAGTTAGCCATTTTAGATGAAACGGATTCAGGGCTAGATATTGACGCGCTGAAGATTGTGGCGGATGGTGTGAATCAGCTGGCAAATGCAGAGAATGCGATGCTGGTGATTACTCACTATCAGCGACTACTGAATTACATCGTGCCAGATTTCGTTCACGTCATGGAAGCCGGACGAATTATTACCAGTGGTGGTAAAGAATTGGCGTTGGAATTGGAATCTCGCGGTTATGAGTGGGTAAGGGAAGAAGAAGCAGCTGAGGTGGGTGCAAAATGACAATTCAAGTAACTTCTATTCCCAATCCAGAAGAAGTTGGGTTAAAGTCTGCTGCGGCTAATCGAGATGCCAAGCTGGTTGAGTTGTTAAACTTGTCTCGCAGTCAAGAATTACAGGTACTCGATCCAGAGATGGTTGGCTGGTTGCAAGAATTACGCGATCGCGCTGCTTCCTGGCTACCTCATCTCAAGTTTCCCACCACCCGCGATGAAGAGTGGCGTGTCACAGACATCTCGGCTTTGTTAAAGTTGTCTTTCCAAGCTGCGAAATCTGCGGATGTATCCCAGTCAGC
Source organism: Trichocoleus sp. ST-U1 (assembly GCF_039961835.1). NCBI lineage: Bacteria > Bacillati > Cyanobacteriota > Cyanophyceae > Leptolyngbyales > Trichocoleusaceae > Trichocoleus > Trichocoleus sp. ST-U1. The sequence goes on along the minus strand of NZ_JAMPJZ010000012.1, from coordinate 92,486 downwards.
AATTGAAGGATTGACTTTAGCAGAAGCAGCCGAAAGTCGTCTAGTTTTCGTTAACGGTGTTTATGCACCTGCGCTGTCATCTGTTGCTAATCTGCCAGATGGGATATTTGCCGGAAATTTAGCCCAACTGCCAATAACTTATCGCACTCGCATCGATAATTATTTTGCCCAACAAAAGGGTTTTGATGAGGTATTCACCGCCTTAAATACAGCAGGCTTAACTGATGCTGCTGTAGTGTGGGTAGCGAAGAATGTGGTAGTAGAAACACCGATTCATTTGCTGTTTCTGTCTACTTTTAGCGATCGCCCTACCCTATCTCAGCCACGCTGTTTGGTCGTCGCTGAATCTAACTCTCAAGTAACCCTAATAGAAGATTATTTGCCAGTCGGCGACTGGTGTGCGGATAAAACTCATCCGTATTTAATCAATACGGTTACAGAGATTTGGGTAGAAGAAAATGCTGAAGTTCGCCACAACCGGATTCAACGAGATAGTGGCGCAGCGTTTCATATTGGCAAGAGTGCGATCGCGCAATCTCGTAACAGCCGCTACACTTGCAATGCAGTGAGTTTGGGTGGCAAAATATCCCGCCACAACCTAGAAATTTATCAGTTGGGCGAACAAACTGAAACTACCCTCAATGGTTTAACCATGATCTCTGGGGAACAGATTGGCGATACTCACAGCGCGATTATTCTCAACCATCCCCACAGCACAACTCGTCAATTACAAAAGTGTATTGTGGCTGACAAGGCTCATTCCGTATTTAACGGTAAAGTCTTAGTTGCCAAAGCAGCACAATTGACGGATGCGGGACAATTAAATCGTAACTTGCTGTTGTCGCCTAAAGCGAGAGTCGATACCAAACCCCAACTGGAAATCATTGCCGATAACGTGAAATGTACTCACGGTGCCACGGTAAGTCAGTTGGATGATGAGGAAGTCTTTTACCTGCAAAGTCGTGGTTTAGACAAGGTGAGTGCTAACAACTTGTTAGTTGACGCTTTTGCGATAGAAATTATCAACCAGATTCCTATCGCATCTCTGCAAACAAGTCTCTCTCGATGTGTCGCTTGTAGAACCCTCGAATAGTCTGGAATAGGTAATCGGTAATAAGTAATGTAATTTTGAAGAAATAACTTTTACCAGTTACCAATTACCAATTATCAATTACCCATTACCTTTTTACCCATGACTCTTACCAAAGATAGAACACTAGCCGATAAAGTCCGTGCAGATTTCCCAATTCTGCACCAAGAAGTCAACGGCAAACCCCTAGTTTATCTAGACAATGCCGCCACATCCCAAAAACCTCTGGCGGTGTTAAACGCCATTCGGGATTACTATGAGCAGTACAATTCAAACGTACATCGGGGCGTTCACACCCTCAGCGCCAAAGCCACAGATGCCTACGAAGGTGCTAGAGACAAAGTTGCTGCTTTTGTAAATGCTGCCTCGCGTCAAGAAATTATCTACACCCGCAACGCCAGCGAAGCGATTAACTTAATCGCTTACAGTTGGGGAATGAACAATTTGCAGCGAGGGGATGAAATCATCCTCTCCGTAATGGAACACCACAGCAATCTAATTCCTTGGCAGTTCGTGGCGCAAAGAACGGGCGCGGTGCTGAAATTTGTAGAACTAACGCCAGACGGAATTTTTGATTTAGAACACTTCAAATCTCTAATTTCCGACAAAACCAAACTGGTTAGCACTGTTTATGTCTCTAACACATTGGGATGTATTAACCCAGTTAAATCGATAACCGAAATTGCTCACAAATACGGTGCCAAAGTCTTAATTGACGCTTGCCAAGCTGCACCTCACATGGTGTTAGACGTGCAAGCCATAGACTGCGATTGGCTAGTCGCCTCCGGTCACAAAATGTGCGCTCCGACTGGGATTGGCTTCCTCTACGGTAAGCTAGATTTGCTGCGTTCCATGCCTCCCTTTTTAGGCGGTGGGGAGATGATTGCAGATGTATTTCTCGACCATGCTACTTATGCAGATTTGCCGCATAAGTTTGAAGCCGGAACGCCCTCAATTGGGGAAGCTATCGCGCTCGGTGCAGCTGTAGATTATCTTAGTGGTATTGGGATGCACAATATCCATACCTACGAAGCCGAGTTAACAGCTTATCTCTTCCAACAGTTGCAGCAAATCCCAGAAATCAAAACTTATGGGCCACAACCCACCAGCACTGGAGAAGGTAGAGCCGCGCTGGCTGCATTCACCGCTGGAGATGTCCACCCTCACGACTTGTCTACCATTTTAGATCAAGCTGGCATCGCCATCCGTGCCGGACACCACTGCACCCAACCTTTACACCGTTACTTGAAAGTGCAATCTACTGCACGGGCAAGTTTGTATTTCTACAACACCCGCGAAGAGATTGATCTTTTCATCGCATCTTTAAAAGAAGCTGTCGAATTTTTTGGCAGTATCTTCGGCTAAGTTAACTTAAGCCCTGGCGAATGTAATTCGCGGCTACACAAACGAAGTCCGCCTGCGCGGACTTAAAGAAACACAAGGTTTTGAAACCTGCGTAGGCAGGTTTTGTCTGTGTAGCTGCGGTTTCAACCGCCTCTTTAAGTGTAATGCCCACCTTATCCACTATTAATAATTGGGCGAATTTAGTGATGATTATCACCTCAACTCCAGCCGAACAAAGAACCTTACTACCCAACATTAGCTGGGAAACTTTAGAAGCCTTGCTGATAGAAACAGGTGAGGATAGAGGCTGGCGGTTTGCTTATGACGGAAGCACTCTAGAACTTATGACCCCGCTTTTTGAACATGAAAACCCCAAAATACAATTTGACCGCTTAATCTTCGCCTTAGCTGAAGAATTACAAATAGAAATTAAAAGCGCTGGTTCTACTACTTTGAAGAGAAAAATAGCCAATCGAGGCATAGAACCAGATAATTGTTACTATATCCAAAACGAACCAGCCGTAAGAGGTAAGCAAAAACTGGATTTAGAAACAGATCTGCCGCCAGATTTAGCAATTGAAATCGATATTACCAGCAGTTCTGTTAACAAGTTTGAGATTTACTCAGCGCTGGGTGTCACTGAACTCTGGAGATACAACGGACGAGATTTAAAATTCTATCAGCTAACAGAAGGAAAATATATCGAGTGCGAATACAGCATTGCCTTTCCCATCGTATCGGTAACTGAAATCAGTAATTTTATCGAGCAAAGTAAAACTATGGGAGAAATTGCCTTATTGAAGTCATTTCGCGCTTGGGTGAGGCAGAAAATATCTTAGTGGAGTAGCAGCAAATACTATACTTAATTATCCCCAATTTATAGCTAGATAGCCTCTATATTCTGCTTTTTATGAGAAATTATATATTCAAAAATATCTTTCATAGTGAAATTAGGATAACCACTTAAACCTGTATAATTATATATATATTCATCAGTAATTTCTATATCGAACTCCTCTTCTATAGCTAATATAACTTCTTTGCCATCAAGCTCATCAGCTCTAAGAGCGTGAGCAAAATTTGTATTTAAAGTAATTTTATCAGTTTCTATCTCAAGCTGTGTTGAAACTATAATTTTGAGTCTTATAAAAATAGTTATATTAGGCAAAAAATGAGGATGATACTGAAGAGTATAAATTTGCTTAATATTAGATTGGCTACTAATGTTAAGTCGTGAGAAAGTTTTTTGAATTTCCTCTTCTACTTCTTCCCTTTTTTTATGACATAATTCATACGAGCTTTAATTTTATCTTTTTCTTTTGCTTCTTCATGGAGTCTATACTGGCTCAATTCATTACTTTTCTGTGTTAACCTATTTTTATTGTTTTCTAAATTTTCAATTTCTTTTTGCAACTGGTTAATCTGAAACTTTAATTGATTAATTTCTTTATCCAACTGGCTAACATGAGAATTTAATTGACTAATTTCTTTATCTATTTTTTTAGTAACATCATTTAAAGATTCATTAGACTTATTTAGTTCTATAGTTAATTGCTCATATTTCTTGCTTGATACATCGATAAATAATTCAAAAGCTGATTCTAGTAACGCTCCTTTTTCGGTTTCGATGATTTTGATTAATAAATCTTTCCCTAGCTGACCGTATTGCAATATTTCAGGAAGCGCAGCAATTCTGACATCCTCAGACTGACTATAAAGTCTTGACATCACTGCCGGAAAATTTTCTACAGGAGGTTGGTTTGAGCGAACAGTCATAATTTTTTAGGGAAAAATCGTCTACATTCTATATTGTATGTGTCACTCATCAAGATATTGCTACACAGCAAATAGACACCGCTAGAATAGTAGCGATCGCATTCCCCAACCACAACACCAGCAATCGCCCTCCCAACTCCCCAGAACATAAATTAAGCGCGATCACTACTTAGTTTCAGACTAGGGGGTGATTACAGGTTCCTCCTGAACTTGACACAATCGCTACAAAGGGCTTGCAAGGTCTGGTGGAGCGAAGGGAAGGGGAATGGTTATTAAATCTTGGATGGTGATTGGGGGCGTGACTCTTTTAGTGGCGATGGGGAGTAACATCATTACGCCAAATGATGTTAAGTGGTTCAAACGCCTGCAACGACCCAGGTGGCTAACTTTTGAGCCATTAATTCCACTGATCTGGACAGTGGTTTTTATTTGCGGTGCTTGGTCAGCTTATATTGTCTGGGAACGCACCAAAAATTGGGGACTAATGGCGTTCTATCTTTTAGTAGAAATTGCAATTGTCGCCTACAACCCTATGATGCTGAGGTTACGCAGTCTCAAAGTTGGCACAATTATTGGTGCAATTGGTTCCGTTTTAGGTTTAATTCTGGCACTAACAGTCTTGCCGATTTCCGGTTGGGCGTCTCTGTTGCTAGTTCCCTATGTTTTGTGGAGTCCGATTGGAACTTTTACTACCTGGAAAATGATGCAGCTCAATCCTGGCGATGCTTAGAGATGCGAACGCCCCCCCGGCCCGCTTCTTGCTAGGTTGAGAGGAGTGGTACCAGCGCAAGGGTTTAACTTCTATCGAAGCGAGGACGCCCTGCGGCTAAGGCGGCGTAAAGCAGCTTACTGGGAAACATTTAATCCTTCCTTCTTGCTTGTCTTCCCTCACTAGCGGGGAATAGAGAGAGGCACGAGGAGGGAGAAATTCTACTTTCCCGTTAACGAGGGCTTTAAGGTGAAAGCAGTACCTGTTCGTAACGAGATCCGGCGCTTTCCCACGTATATTCGGTTTCGATGAGCGATCGCGCATTTTTCGATAACTGCTCTCTGAGATCCGCATCTTCAAACAACTTAGCGATCGCATCCACATACTCTTCCACCCGATTAGCGCGTAACGCGCGTAACGGCACACTTTCCCCGTCCACCGCTAATCCTTCCAAACCGCGATCGCTCCCCACTACGGGCACCCCAGCTGCCATTGCCTCCAGCGTTTTATTTTTGATCCCAAATCCTGTCCGCATCGGCACCACGCAGACGCAAGACTTGTGCAAATACTCTGCCATTGAAGGCACGCGCCCCGTAACCGTAATCCCAGGACGCTTCCCTAAATCTACAACTTCCGTTCCAGGACGAGCGCCCACCAGTTCCAGCGTCGCATCCGGATATCGCTTCTGAACCTCCGGGAACACCTCCAAGCTAAAAAAGCGCACCGCATCAATATTCGGCGTGTTATCCATCGCCCCAATAAAAATTAATCGGTGTCCTCCCGGATCGGCAGAACGCATGGGAAACTGAGTAAAATCTACCCCATTCGGAATCACTTGAATGTGGGCGTTGGGATTAAATTCCTGAATTTGTTGCTTATCTTCCTCCGTCGTCACCACAATTGCCGAAAATTTAGAACAGTAGCGCTGCTCATAGCGGCGCAACAGCGGCAAATTCAGCTTGTCTCGCAATGGCTTCTCAGATGTCCCCGTTTCCAGCTGGTTCTTGCACGTCCCGTAGACAGAACTATGAATATTTACCAGCGTCCGCAGCGCTGAGGTTTTCCCATCCTTGCGCCGCCACTCAGGACGCACATAGATTTCATTCACGCAATGTTCGCAAGTAATCGCCTCAAACTTGCCAGCAGCAACTGCTTCATCCACCCATTTCTGAATCTCTGGCGAGTAGAGAGACAGCACGCTGGGGGGTGTTCCCTCCTGCAAAAACGTACTGAAGCGCCGCAGTTTCCCCAACACGCCTCCTTGAGAACTTTCCTGTGGGCGCGGAAAAACCACCAACTCGTCCACCCACTCTTGCAGTCCTTTTATTTCTTCGTCCGTAACATCTCCACTGCGCTGCGTAATTAGAGTAATCGCATGGCTAGACTTGAGATACTTGAGTAAATTAAACGTCCTTACTTGCGTTCCCCCCCGTGTTGGCGGATAGGGAAAGGTGGAAGAGAGCATTAAAATCTTCATCGTAGACTGAGCGTTTGGTTAGATTTTACGGAGAGGGATAATATCGATACTATAGACTTTCGCCTCATACTAGACTTGCCAGAGCGTGTCTCTACTGCGTAAAAATAATCAGTAACAACTTCAGCTTATGCCCAAAGTTAGCATTTCCATCCCTACCTACAATCGAGCTAATTTGTTGCCTTATGCAGTAAATAGCGTACTGGCTCAAACTTATACAGATTTTGAACTAATCATCTGTGACGATGGTTCTACTGATGACACCCCAGCAGTAGTGAGTCAATGGAACGATCCGAGAATTCGCTATATCCGGCACCCGGTTAATATTAAGCGCAGCCGAAATATGCGTTCTGGTTTTGATGCCGCTGGTGGAACTTATTTTATTAAATTTGACGATGATGATGCATTAACGCCTGAATTTTTAGAAAAAACGGTAGCTGTTTTAGACGCTAATCCAACCATAGATTTTGTTTGTACAAACCACTGGATTATAGATGCCAGAGGGGAAAGAAATGAATCAGCTACTTTAGAAAATTCTGCTAAGTGGGGGAAGGACAAACTCAACGAGGGAATGATTCCGGATTTAATTACGGAAACTTTCCAAAAACAAAGCTTACAGGTTGGTTCTACGCTCTTTCGGATGGAGTGTTTGAAAGAAGTTGATTATATGCGCCCGGAAGCAGATGGTTGTGAGGATTTTGATTTACTGGTGAGGTTAGCGATCGCAGGCAAGAATGGATACTTCCTACCAGAATTCCTCATGGAATATCGAATGCACGGGGGGCAAACCAGCCTAAAACAAAATATTCACTTTTTGAAAGCAAAATCCTTCTGCCTAAATAGTTACAAATTCCCGGAGCAGCAATTAGAAAAAGCCCGATTAAATAAACTTGCCGGAACCCGGAAAGCGCTGGGTTTAAGACTGATTGAAAATGGCGAAACTTTAGAAGGACGCAAACTTTTGCAAGAATCTAGTCAAATTTTGGGAAGTTCGCGTCAAGCAACGTTTGGGATCGTGCTGTCTTATTTGCCTACCAGCTTGCGGCAATTCGCTCTTCAAACTTTTCGTAAAATTCGCCCCAAAGATTACGCTGAGCAAGTTCGAGAAGCGGCTAATTGATGAGGAAGTTAATTGGAGCGATCGCTGTTCCCAGCTAGCTGGCGAAACACCGCGTTTAATGCGTTTCACCAAGTTAAATAATGAGGTTATTAGTTACTTTCGACTTGCATCAGCTTTGTTAAGAGCTGTAATAAATTGCTCTTTTTTTGTCATTTTTGTACGTCCTTCTATATTCCGTTCTTTCGCGATTGATTTTAACTGCGAAAGTTTCATTATATCGTAGTCTGGTTTTTCAATTGGAGTCTTATCACCTTCCTTCTGTTCTACTTTTTCTGGCTGATTCAGGAGCGGTTCAATTTTTTGAACAAATTCATCAATATGTTCGCTGATCCTGCTGCTAATCAGTTGAAGTTTTCTATCTATCAAACTTTCAATTTCAGGCAATAAACTTTCAAATTGTATTACCTTATTTGATGATTCAACCGTATTTAAAGGCTGTGTGTCAGCAACTTGGGATTCATTATTAAAATCTCGATTTCTCAGGACTTTAATCTGATCCATGAGAACTTCCTCATTTTCTGATTCAATAATGAAAGCTCCAATCATTTCTCCTTTACGGGGATCTATCTCACGAGCCTTAACAGCGGCGTAGTATTCAAAGTGTCCGTTAACTACCTCATAGGATTCCCGACTGGTTCTGCGAATAACTAGAGGATTAATAATACCTTCAGCTTTTAGAATTAACTCAGCAGTCAGATTTAACTCATCCTCTGAAAATTCTGAACGAGGAACATTAGAGTTGATTTTTTTTACTCCTACGAGCGAAGTAGATAATTTCATACAGTTAGTCCTATTGCTCGCAAAACTTCTTCTGCTAGTAAATTAAATTCCTGAGCGGAGGTAGAATCCGGCTTGAAATCAAGCACCGAGATTGGATCTGGTATTTCCATGTTACCTACAATCTGAACTTTTTCGGTACACTTTGCCAGCTCCTCTCTTTCATAAATAACGCTTTCCATTACTTTCAAATCGTAGCGTTTGGGAATTACCTCTAAGCGCCGTGGTAAAGTATATTGAACAAATCTTGAATTCGTAGATATTTTACTAGGAAGAACACCTAATATTTCAATAGCTGGTTTATTGAGAAATTTTCTGAACTCATTATTTGTTTTAACAAAATCCTTGACGTTTACTAACCCTTGATTAGCAAAGGGTTTTAGATCGGAAGGAATAATTAGATAGTCAGCGGTGATTAGAGCAATTCTGGCATAAAGGTTTAAAGATGGTGGCGTATCAATAATTACAACATCGTATTGAGCCTCTACTGCTTTTAGTTTTTGCAGGAGCATTAGTTTACTAGAATCTTGTTGGTTTAGCTCAATTTCGTATTGCATTAAACTGATGTGGGAAGGCAACACATCAATTTCAGGGTTACTATACTGAGATTTCTTAGCAACTTCGTTTATAGGGTAAAACTCTTCTGACCTCAATAGATGACGAACATTGCAATCTTTTAGCTCATCTAGTTCTTCATCATCAAATTTTGCTAAACCTGCGGCAAAGGTAGTGTTAGCTTGACTATCTAAGTCAACAATCAGGACTTTTTTGCCTTTCTTTCTGATAGCAGCGGCTAGGTTAACAACGGTTGTTGTTTTGCCTACGCCGCCTTTGTTGTGGTAAACCGCAATTGTTTTCACAGTATGTTGCCTTTTTTGTTGAATAATTGGTGTGGATCTGAGTTGAGAATTAATTAATTCAGGTTGTAATGTTTTTTCCTCTAACAAAGGTTCATTTTGAGCGTTTTCAAGATTAATTTTGATATTGGTTGGATATTCAGTAGTTTTTTCATTTAAGTTATTTCTACCAATAATAGTTTTTATATTGTCTATTTTAGAGCTAATCTCTCTGCCGGAACAGTGAAATACTAGCTGAATATTATCCTGATTTTTTTTATAAATTCTGAGTTCCTTGCCATTTGTTAACAATCCATATTCTACATTCAAACTCATTAAGTAGCGCTTGAGTCTGCCAGTATGTCTATTTAAGTTTTGATTGGGATGCTTTGCTTCCATTACAACGCTTAATGGCGAGTTGTCATCCAACACAAATGGGATGACTTGCGCTGCAAATGCCAAAAAGTCTAATCGAATACTGCCAACGGCAATCTCTTGATGCCAAGTTTCTGGAGTATATCCTAGCTGTGGCAGCAGATATTGAACGATGAGTTTACTTTCTACTTCACTCTCATTTCGGCAAAGCTCAGGGTTGAAGTTCAATTGTGTTCTTCCTCTCCACGGCACTCATTGAAACCTTAAACCTATCTGATTGTCCTCAGAGCGAGGTTTTTCGTATTAGGGTATTGACCGCTTCTTAAGGACATGGGTCAAGTTCCTTTTAAAGTTTAGCGTCTGCTCAACTGGCAGTGGCAGAAGTGAGTTGGATGCGATCGCGTTTTCTTCCCGGCTACGCAAACAGCCGCTAAGAACGGCATATTCTATGCGAGTAGCGCTTACGGACATCCTAAACGAGAGATCGCATCCTTCAACTAAATAAATTAATTGCGTTTCAGGAGAGCAGAGAAGCGATTCTTCAACTTATCGAGCGTTGCTTGGATCGCGTTTGGTACAGATGGCTGAGGAGGAACGGCAACTTGGATTGGCTCATCTGCATATTCAGAACCCTTGAGACGATAGCCGTATTCCAAATTGTTCTGGTTCTTGCGGAGGACGGGAAACAGACGGAAGGCTCCTTGGCGTAAGTCTTCCTGAGTGTCGAAGATGGCTTGATTAATTTTGCTGGTGCGATTCACCGCCAGGGAACCGACTGGAAACCAGTTTTTTTTACCTTGGATGCGAATGTAAATATTGAATTCTGGTACTCCGTCCCCCTTCATCTTGTCGTACTGCTTGGAGGCTTCGGCGCGTTTGGCGGAGTTTTTGGGAGTTTTTTTGCTTTTTTGAACTTTGCCAAATCCACTATTAGTTGTCATAGATATTGATTGCTCTTTTGCTTTATTTATAAAAGTTTACAGAATTTTCAGAAATCTGGGAGAGTTGATTTAAGCGCGATCGCTTGGCAAACGCTGTAGGGTAAGAGAAGCGATCGCGCTTGCTATCGTTATTCTGGAGAGATTCCGCTTTAATGGGCGATGTACCTGACGAACGGAACACCGCGATCCCAAATCGTCGCAACTCTCATATCGCGCTATTGCCTTACGACGGCGAATCCAAGATTATTATTAAGGCTGTAACAGTTGACCAGGGATTGAGTGACTGCGATTCGCTTTGTATTTAGCGGGGCGTAGGCTTGAGAGGAGCTAACAAATGGGATATGTAATTGCAACGGTAAACATGAAAGGCGGCGTCGGTAAGACGACTCTCAGTGTCAACTTGGCGACTTGTTTAGCCAAACATCATGGGAAACGGGTTCTAGTCGTCGATTTAGACACGCAAATCAGTGCTACGCTCAGCCTGATGTCCCCACAGGACTTTGGAAAGAGCCGGAAAGAGAAACGCACGTTGAGACAGCTGGTTTATAAAGCAGTTAAACCCGATCTTCCAACTAATCTTTCAATCCAAGATATTATTCAGCCTTACGTTTGCACAGTTAAAGGGCTGGATTTATTGCCGGGGGATATCGATCTCTACGATGAATTTTTAGTGTCTGAAATGCTCCATGAAAGAGCGCTAAGGGATGGAAATAGTAACTTCATTCAAGTTTGGAATGAGTTTGAAAAGCAATTAGTCAGAGGGATTTTACAGCCGATAATTAAAGATTACGACTTCATTATTCTGGACTGCGCTCCTGGCTACAATCTTTTGACTCGTAGTGGGATTGTCGCTAGTAATTTCTACTTGCTGCCAGCTAGACCAGAACCTTTATCCGTTGTAGGAATTCAACTGCTAGAAAGACGGATTAATAAGCTCAAAGAAAGTCATAATTTGGATGGCTTACTCAATCTCCGCCTGATGGGAATTGTCTTTATTATGTCAGGGAACATTCTGAGTGGAAGATATTACCAGCAAGTGATGCAGCGAGTTACTGAAGATTTTACCCCGGCTCAAATTTTCAAAACCCGCATTCCAATGGATGTAAATGTCTCTAAGGCAGTTGATAGTTTTACCCCGGTGAGTCTCAACAACCCCAATTCATCTGGCTCTAAAGCATTCCTTAAGTTAACGCAAGAGTTTTTACAGAAGTTACAAGTTTCTGGTGGTATCTACCAGGCTCCAGAAGCCAAGGTGAACTTAGCCAACCTCGATTGAAGATTCGTAATGAGCGGTTAACGGTTGATTGATTAACCTCCGATTTTTTGGGTAGGGGCTTTTTCTGCGCCATGCCCCTACTTAATCCACGTTCCGAAGGTTCCTATCGCCCTAGGATTCTCCGCTACGGGCTTGTATGGGTTTCGTAGATGCGATCGCGCTCGTATCCTTGCATACCCGCGATTCCCACTTAACTTTGTTTCATAATCTGAATAGTATCTCCCTGCAAAAACATGAATTTTGGTTTCATTTACGGGTGCTTCTGAAAATGCCTGCTAAAGTAAAAATATGAAGCTAAACAGCTTCCCTGACAGATTCTACAGCGCGGTTCACATACGACTTGAGAGGTAAAAACGCTGTTTCATCTAACATCTGTCTCATCCCACAACAGCAGCACTCATCCAGAAGGCTGATATTTCCTAAGCTAGTGACTAGGGAGCGATACAACTAAACTTTTTAAGTTAGTGCAACTCCACGTCGAATTGCCCATAAGAGGAAATCACTTAGCGAGTCTGGTTGGAGTGCTGTTGTTGTTTTAAAGATTTAAATTGAATGAATCAGGTATTTCCGAGCCAGGAAGCAATTCAAAAGTAATGCGATCGCTTGCAACAAAATGTCTGTAGCAGGCAAATTATAAATTTTGCCTGCGTTTGTGTACTCAAGCGTCGTAAATTGTTTCGTCTTCCTTACGCCACGCCGGATCGACAATGCAGATAAACACCAACGGTTCAGTTCCGCAACTGTGAATAAATTGCTTGGCATTCGGCGGAATATAAACCATATCTCCAGGTTCTACCAACTGCGTTTCTTCATCAATGTGCATCTCACCAGCACCGCTAAGGATGTAGTAAACCTCGGAAGTTGTTAGCGAGTGCGGCGTCGAAGTTTGTCCCACCGGCAGAATCGCGTGAGCCAAGCTGTAACGCAATTCTACCGGCTGTTTATCTGGATGCAATAACTCCCTCAACTGAGTGGCATCACCGGCAATAAATTCTTCGCAGTCATGGAGCTTTTGAATTAGCATTCTCGATTCAGAGAGTAAAAAAACACCCGCAGTAATCTTACCCAAAAATTACGGGTTTAAAGCCCCGTCCTTCTAAGGCAATTTTTCTGTGTTTATAGCAATAAGTTGCTATAAACACAGTAGGATATTCCCATGATTGTATTAGAGTTCAAGTTAAAAGGTAGACATGAGCAGTATCGGGTCATTGACGACATGATCCGAACCGCGCAGTTTATCCGCAACAAAGCACTCCGGTACTGGATGGACAATCAAGGAATTAAGCTCTCTGACCTCTACAAACAATGTGCTGTATTAGCCAAAGAGTTTGATTGGGCAGGCAAGCTTAACTCAATGGCGCGTCAAGCCTCGGCTGAACGCGCCCTGATTGCAATTCAACGTTTCTTTGCTAATTGCAAAGCGAACTCGCCTGGGAAGAAAGGATTCCCGCAGTTCAAGAAGTGTACTCGCTCTGTAGAGTACAAGACTAGCGGGTGGAAGCTTTCTTCCGATAAGAGACACTTGACTTTCACGGATGGCTTTAAAGCTGGAACGTTTAAGTTAGTCGGCTCTCGCGACCTATATTTCTACGCTTCCGAAGAGATTCAGCGAGTGCGGGTAATCCGTCGCGCTGACGGCTACTACAGCCAGTTCTGCATCAATGTAGAACGAGTAGAAGAAATCGTTCCTACGGGCAAAGCGGTTGGGCTGGATGTGGGATTAGCCCATTTCTACACCGACAGCACAGGAGAAACTGTTCCAAACCCTCGCCATCTTCAAAAAAGCGAGAAAGCCCTGAAGCGCTTGCAACGAAGAGTTTCTAAGAAAAAGAAAGGATCAGCCAACCGCCGGAAAGCCATTAATCGGCTAGGAAGAAAACACCTAAAAGTCAGTAGACAGCGTAAAGACTTCGCCGTAAAAACGGCGTTGTGCGTGGTGAAATCTAGCGATTTCGTAGCCTACGAAGACTTGCAGGTGAAGAATATGGTGAAAAACCACAAGCTTGCCAAAAGCATTAGTGATGCAGCTTGGTCACAGTTCGCCCAATGGTTGCAGTATTTAGGGAAGGTGTACGGAAAAACAGTAGTTGCTGTTGCTCCTCAATATACATCCCAAGATTGTTCTAACTGCGGTGCGACAGTTAAGAAGTCGCTATCAGTCAGGACTCATGTATGTGGCTGTGGAACTGTATTAGACCGCGACCACAACGCCGCACTAAACATTTTGGCTAAAGCTTTAAGGCAAACAGGTATTGATTTAAATACGGCGGGGCACGCCGGAATTAACGCTTTCGGACAGACCGATCTCTACTCGCGGGTGGTGACATCAACGAGCAAATCGACTGGTTGAAGAAAGAATCTCGCGCGTTTACGCCGAGCAGTGTCAAATTGTGTCTTGAGAATGGAACGAAAAACCCGGAATTGGACGATAGTCAGAGCAGTTAATCGCTTCTTCAGTCTGGGCAATACTGGGTTGCACGGTACACTTGAGCCGGTAATCGCCGGTAAAATATCGGCAATTGGTACAGGGTACGCTGTGCATTTGCTTCGCTTTGGTAAAACTCGCGGAGATCGTACTAAATAAACTCCAGCCAATCAAAAGGAGCAACATCCACGCACACAAAAAGCATAGAGGTACTAAAACTGGCTGGATTGCATGAACCAGAACGTATAAAAGTTGAAACACAGGCTATTTTTTGAGGAGGAGTGAACAGAGCTACTTAAACAAAATTACTTCACTTCCTCAGAGTTCGCCTCATAATTAGGGCTTAGTTGTAAATTTTTGTAAAGCTTAGTTTGCCTTGTAGAAGTGGCACTACTTTGTGCCTAGATAATTTGTGCCTACATAAATTGATAGATAGACAGTTGCAGAGCAGAAAGTTAGAATACAACTTCCTACCCAGAAAGTAATTATCTTGATTAAGGGGTCTTACGCTCTTTTGTGGTGTAAGGGGTTGTGCATTTACTGCGACGGATCAGAAAGATCGCTGGCAACCGGAACGGCAAGCAAAACAAGGCTGGAAAGCAAAACGTTCTGCCGCCGGGAAAGGCGAAGGCGAAGCACTTCTACGCAGAATCTACGCAGAATTGAAAGACTGCTCTAGGTTTTTGCGCGATCGCTTCGCTTATATAGCTGCTGCCACGCTGTTACGGTATGCACCCATGCTTATCCCTTCATCTAGCAACGACAGCACCACCTTCCCCCTAGAACTCGCCCTCTGTAGGTCAAAGCTTGAGAGCGAGCCTTCCGCGCGCTATGTGGCTGGGGAAAACGCTCTGATATCCTATGGCCTTTCAACCAAGAAAAGCTATGACTTAGGCACTCAAGGCGCATCGCTCATGCCTTTGCGAGAGCGAGACGTGACAGCACTGGCAGTGCTATTTGAACGAGATGACAGTGAGGAAATTGAAGCAGATATTAACCACAACCTCATCTGGCTGTGGCCTGAACCTTGCTGGGATGACGAAGATCCCTTTGATTTTTTGGGCGATTATCTTCACAAATAGCGATTAGTTACGAGTGATTAGCCCTTAGCCATGAATATGTTGCCAAAGACTAATGACTCATGACCCATAACGGCTAAAAGGGGATGTCGTCGATATCTCCTTGAGGCGGTGGGGTAGAACGGCTGCCCGTTCGTGTGGGAACGCGACTGGGCGGTGTTTCCTCTGTTGGGAAGTCTCCAGACATTCCCCCATCGCTGTCATCAGCGGGTGCGGAGCTAGGACGACGCGACCCCATTGGAACGACATTGCTGGGAGGAGCCGATTCGGCTACCGAAGTGTCAAAATCTGTATCGATTGCCACTTTGTGAATCCGGGAAACCGTCAACTCGGCGCGTTTTTCTTTAAAACCTTCTTGTCGGTCAATGGTGTTCATCGTCAGGCGACCTTCAAGGATGACGCGATCGCCCTTCTTGAAACTTCCCTGAATTTCTTGCGCTAAATTGCCCCAGCCGACGACCTTCACCGTTGCCGGGGGGTCTTCCGCCCGCAGTCCAGGAAACTGTACCATCATCTCCGTAACCGCCGTTTGGGTATCCGGCGTGTAACGAAGTTGCGGTTCCCTGATAATCTCCGCCATTAAAATGCAGCTGTTCATAACTCCAAGATCCTCGCGCTGAACCGAGCGGTCTCATTCATAATAGAACAAATGTACCAAAGAAGACCCAAAAGTGGGTATGGTAACGGGTAATTGGTTATTCGCAATTCGTCATTCGTCATCAGCGAATAACCAAGGATGAAGGAGCGATCGCTCTTCACCGATTACCGATTACCTAACACCCTACACCAATTGCAATTTAACTTCCTCCACACCTTCCTCTTGGTCAACAAACGATTGAACCCGACCGCGATACTCCCGTAAGGTTTCATCAACCCAATCCCGGTCATTACTATTGGCGAAGATATGCACCAGCGGCTCACCCGCATCCGGCAACACTAGTACCCAGCTATCATCCTGGTAGTTGCAAATCTTCACTCCATCCACTAATTCCAGATGTTCGGCTGGGTGGGTTTCTACTAAATGGCGCATCAAGGCTCCTTTTGCCGTCCAGGGGCAGCGCACCGTGTAACTCTTGTGGTAAACGCGGGGGAGATCGGCGCGGATTGCCGCCAGATTTCGCTCTTGCATCGTCAGCATCTCCATCATCTTGGCAATGCAGAACATGGCATCAAACCCCGGATGCAGCTGTGGAAAAATAAAGCCCATTTCCCCACTGCCACCCAGTACCACATTTGGATTCGCTTGAGACGCTTCCATCAACGCCGTGGGATTTGCCTTCGTGCGAATCACCTTAGCATCGTGGCGACGAGCAATCTGTTCTACCGCACTGCTGCTATGCACCGGCACCACCACCGTTCCTCTGGGATGTGCGGTGAGAATCATGTTAACCATCAGCGCTGTCAACATTTCACCGCGAATCGGCGTACCCGATTCATCCACCAAAATTAACTGTTCTCCGTTTGCTGATACCTGGACGCCAAAATTTGCTTTTAGCGCTTCTACCACATGACCCAGCTGATTAAGCAACGCTTCTCGTTCTGCCGCAGCCAGTCCCGTTTGATTCAAGCTGGCATTCAGTACCACAGCATCGCAGCCAAATTTTGCCAACAGTTGCGGCAGGATGGCTCCTGAAACTGCATAAACGTAGTCAATGACTACCTTCGAGCCTGAATTACGAATTGCCCCCGTATTTAGATGGTTCTCAAACGCCGTGCTGTAAACATCTAGCACCTGGCTGGGGTAGGCGACATTTCCAGTTTCTTGAATCTGGACTCGCCGCAAGTCTTCCTTAAAATAAGCTCCCTCAATTTTTTTCTCTTGGGATTTCGAGATATTGATGCCCTTGCGATCGAAAAATTCGATCAAAATGTGGTCGGGTCGATCTGGATGCACCCGCACGTGGATACCTCCGGCAACCGAGTAAGTGGGAATGACGGTGCGGGAAATTGGGATTGCCGTTGCTTCCAGGTTTTGCACGTGAATACCCACCGACATCAAACCCGCAATCAAAGCGCGACTGACCATGCGGGAAATATTCCGCTGGTCGCGGGAGATGGTGATCTGGGAACCGGGCTTTAATGTGGAACCGTAAGCTGCACCTAGTTTGACAGCAAATTCTGGAGTGATGTCGATATTCGCTAACCCACTCACACCGCGTTGCCCAAACAAATTGCGATGAGCCGTGTGACCCCAAATCAAGTTAATGTTTAATGTCGCGCCCGATTCAATTTGTTTGCTAGGCCAAACACGCACCTGGGGCGAAACTTGCGCTTCTTCCCCAACGGTAGAGAGCGAACCCACGACGGCTCCTTCCAAAACGTGCGATCGCCTATCGACTCTGGTACCACGGCCAATTACGCAAGCCCGCAGATGCGCTTCCTCGCCAATAATCGCTCCATTCCAGACAATTGGACGCTTCAAGTTTGCGTCAGCTCCAATCGTCACATTGTCACCAATTGAGGTTCCTGGTTCGATATGCACTCGTGCCCCAATCCGGCAGTTATTCCCGATCAGTGCAGGCGCTTCAATTTTGGCTGATGGGTCGATATGAGTGTTCTGACCTATCCACAGTCCGGGAGACACTTGCTCGTAAGCAAAGTCTAATTTAACTTTTTGATGTAAGCCATCATATTGAGACTCTCGGTAAGCATCTAAATGACCTACATCGCACCAATATCCTTGGGCAACGTAGCCGTACATCGGCTCGTCTTGTTCCAATAGCAATGGGAATAAGTCTTTCGAGAAGTCAGATTCTTGATTGCTGGGGAGGTATTGCAGGACTTCTGGTTCCAGAATGTAGGTGCCGGTGTTGACAGTATCGGAGAAAATTTCGCTAGAAGAAGGCTTTTCTAAAAACCGACGAATTCTCTGTTTTTCATCTGTAATTACTACGCCAAATTCAATCGGGTTGGGAACTTGGGTTAAAATCAGGGTTGCTTTTGACTTCTGTTTTTTGTGAAATTCAATTGCCTGTGTTAAATCAAAATCAGTAATGCTGTCGCCGCTAATGACTAAAAAGGTTTCATCTAGTAACTCAGCAATGTTCTTGACGCAACCAGCCGTACCTAAAGGCTGGTCTTCTTCAATCGCATAGGTGATCTGCACTCCAAAGTCGCTGCCGTCCTGGAAGTAGTCTCGCATGACATCAGGGAGATAGTGCAGAGTGGCAATAACCTCTGTAATCTGATGCCGCTTGAGCAGATTGATAATGTGTTCTGCAATCGGTCGATTCAGAATCGGCACCATCGGTTTGGGAAGATCGCACGTCAGCGGTCTCAGCCGCGTTCCCGAACCGCCAGCCATCAGCACTGCTCGCATAAGTCCTCCAGATTCTTTGTTATGGTACGGGCGTGACCTTGATGATTTAAGTTGACCTAAGTCTTGTCTTTTAGTCTCCTATACCCTTGAAATTTAAGGTATCCCTCATAAGATTAGAGTGCAGCCTTGACTCTGGGCAAATCCTTTAAGGCTTTCATTTTAAAGCAGATGTTAAATTTAGCGGCGACTCCCTAATTATCTCGTTGATTGCTGGTATCTGCTGGCTCCTCAATCCAGAAAATTGCTTTTGTTACATCTTGAGGGTGCAGCTACAACTCAACCTCGGATAGGTTAGAACTGAATCAATGCTACTTTGCCGTGTAGCCGGAATCAATTGCGTAGTCTAGCTTACACTTGAGAGATGAAGCAGAATGTTCTAATCTTCTGGAACTGCCCAAGGTGGATGTCTCAAACAGTGTTGGAAAGATTAACAGTTGCTGGTGGCGACAAAAATGCAGTCAGTTTTAATGGGTTAATGAGGATTGTTTGAATGGGTACGTTATTAGGCTTATTATTTCTAGGGGCTTATGGATACGGCGGATGGAGATTCTGGAAGGGGTTCCGCCGAACGAATTTCAGCCAAGGTCGGCTCGTTCTGGCTCTGTTATGGCCTGCTTTGATAATTGGCAATAAATCCTATCGTCAGAACTTTAGAAAAGCACTCAAGGGATAGAAGAAGGATAAAGGGTGAGGGATGAATCAGAAACAATGAATTCTTCATCCTT
This sequence comes from Trichocoleus sp. ST-U1, assembly GCF_039961835.1. NCBI lineage: Bacteria > Bacillati > Cyanobacteriota > Cyanophyceae > Leptolyngbyales > Trichocoleusaceae > Trichocoleus > Trichocoleus sp. ST-U1. The sequence continues at coordinate 73,220 of NZ_JAMPJZ010000012.1, read as the reverse complement.
TGAGCAACGCCTGTGGCTAATTGGGGGCACTCAGGAGAGTGCTGAGTTAGCAAAAGCGATCGCTCGTTTCCATCTACCCTGCATTGTTACTGTCACTACAGAAGCCGCTAGAACGCTGTATCCATCAATACCCTCCTTGCAAATTTGGGTGGGCTATCTGGATGCAGCGCAGTTGGATTGGTTTTTAAAAGAGCAGGGAATTGTGGCGATTTTGGATGCGTCTCATCCCTATGCGGCGGAGATTTCCAAGATAGCGATCGCAACTGCCCAAAAGCAACAGATTCCCTATCTCCGCTACGAGCGTCCGGTTATTGATGCAAGCTTACAGAAGCAGCTGGTAATAGAGCTAGATAGTTTCGACACGCTTTTATCTGGAGACTACCTACAAGGGCAACGGGTGCTACTGACAATTGGTTATCGAAGCTTGTCCCGGTTCCGTCCTTGGCAAGAAAAGTCTACTTTATTTGCCCGAATTCTTCCTTCCGTAACAGCGCTGGAAGCAGCTTTACAATCAGGGTTTACACCCGATAAACTGATTGCGATTCGCCCCCCCATCTCTGCGGAATTGGAAATGGCGCTGTGGCGACAGTGGGACATTTCCCTTGTGGTTACGAAAGCATCAGGAACGGCTGGGGGAGAAGAGATCAAGCGCAAAGTTGCCGCAGAGTTAGGCATTCCCTTAGTGGTTATTACTCGTCCAGAAGTTGCGTATCCTCAGCAAACCAGCGACTTGAAAACAGCGCTAGAGTTTTGCCAAGACATCTTTCGATTGAGTTTAGTCCGCCACAATCTTACTGAGCGTGAATCAAGCGACAATTAAAGAATGCTAGAACTACACTGCCACACCACATACTCAGACGGCACCCTCACACCCAGCGAACTCGTTAACGCGGCGATGAGTGCCGGAGTCCGCGCCCTTGCTATCACCGATCACGATACGATGAATGGCTGGGATGAGGCGTTTGCTGCTGCCAAACTGCATAACCTGGAAATTGTCCCCGGATTGGAACTCAGCACCGTTCACAACAATTGTTCCTTACATATTTTGGGCTTTTACCCGGATGAACAGAAGCTGCGGGAACCTTTAAGCGATCGCCTAGAAGGACGGAAACGGCGATCGCAACAAATGGTCGCTAAATTGGCAGAATTAGGCTACCCGATTCAGTTACCTGAATTAGGCGAAGGCATGGCACCAGGGCGTCCTCATATTGCGACTGCCCTCGTAAAAGCAGGTTATTTTCAGTCATCGCGGGAAGCTTTCGATCGTCTGCTGGGGGATGATAAACCAGCTTATGTGCATTACGAGAAATTCTCGATTGTTGAAGGGATTGCCATGTTACGTTCTTGCGGTGCCGTGCCTGTGTGGGCGCATCCCTACCTGTTCCGAGGCGGTGATGTGAAGGAAGTGCTGAAAGAATTGGTTGCTGCTGGGTTAATGGGCGTTGAGGTTTATCATCCCAACCACAGCGCCAAAGAAATTCAAAATCTCAAAAAGTTGTGCGCTGAATATGGCTTACTGATGACAGGCGGCAGCGATTATCATGGCCCCAGTCCCGATCCAAAAACTCCAGATCGCAGTGCGCTGAATATGCTTCAGGTACCGTTAGATTTGCTTGAACCCATCAAACAAGCGGCGGCAAGTTTACGTTAATTTCTAATCGCTAATGTCACCCGAAACAATTAGCGATTACCCATTCCTTATTACCAATTACCAATGGCAAGTGCCATCCTGCAAGACTTTCTCAACGACTTGCACACCAAGTACAAGTCAATTCATGAAGGTGTATTGGCAAACTATATCCCGGAACTCGCCAAGGCAAATCCGGATTGGTTCGGGATATGTATTGTTACCGTGGATGGTCAAGTTTATGAAATTGGCGATTGGGAACAGTTGTTCACCCTTCAGTCGATTTCCAAAGCATTTGTATACGGAATGGCGCTGGAAGATCATGGGCGCGATTACGTTGTAAAAAGGGTGGGAGTGGAACCCACTGGCGATGCTTTTAACTCCATTATTAAGCTGGATGAATCCTCAAAGCGACCCTATAACCCAATGGTAAATGCGGGAGCGATCGCTACCACCAGTTTAATTAAAGGAGTGGGACCAACTGAGCGCTTAAACCGGATGCTGGATATGTTTCAGCGTTACGTTGGACACAACCTATTTATTGATATGTCCGTGTTCATGTCAGAGCGAACGACCGGGCATCGCAACCGAGCAATGGCGCATCTGATGCTCAATTTTGGCATGATCGACGCGAAAATTGACGAGGCACTGGATTTGTACTTCCAGCAGTGTTCTTTGATGGTGAATTGCCGCGATTTGGCAGTGATGGCAGCGACTCTCGCGAACAACGGCATGAACCCGATCACCCAGGAGCGTGCGGTTGATTCCCGTTATATCAGAGATATTTTGACAGTCATGTACACTTGCGGGATGTATGACTTTGCCGGAGAGTGGGCGTATAAAGTGGGTCTTCCCGCTAAAAGTGGAGTATCGGGCGGACTGATTGTGGTTGTGCCACAGCAAATGGGCATTGCAATTTTTTCACCCCCGCTAGACTCGCACGGCAGCAGCGTCAGGGGAATAAAGGTGTCTGAGGAACTATCAGAGAAGTTTGGGTTACATTTATTTGACTTGCAAACAGATAGATCCCGTTTGCTGGATACTTTGTGCAACAAGCAAGAAACTGAATCTGAATAGAACCGCCGCCATGAGCCTGGAGATAAATTCCACACCCAGAAGCAATATCAAGCTAAATTAAACTGACTGAGTGAGCGTTGAACCCGTTTTGACGGGTTACGAGCTTTCAGCCCAAACTTTAGTTTAGAGCCTTAGTTTAAGACTGAAATCAGTGCCATTCAACTGAACCTGAATAGCACCTATCTTTAGCCGAAATTCCGTAGCCTGAACCCTTGAAACGAAACCCAGCACCCCTTAGATTCCGCTGTCTTAGCTTAAAAGAGTAGCTTCTTGCGACGCATCAATCGCTTTAATTGCTTTGGTTTCCGAGGATTCTATACTCGAACCGTAGAGGTCTACAAATCTTTGAAAGAGCCACATTGTTTCATGATTTGAAACCCTATTTAAGCTGACCAACCGCTGTATATTTCTTTCAGCTAGTTTCTGTAGGTAAGGCAAATCTTCAAAGAGTGTCAAACAAGAGGCAAAATGCAAGATAAATTGCAATAAAGGTCTGGGCCACTCTAAGTCACTGTAAATGTCTACGAGGAACTTATGTTCGGTGTCGCTGAGCGGAATGGCATTGAAAATTACAACGATCCTTTTGCCATTGTAAACCGGAATGCTGAGTTCAACCGTATAGGGACTATGCAATGTTAAGTCCACTTCAACGATTGGTTGTCTCCAAATTCTTAAAGGATTGATTGGAGAATCTAAAACAGTTTGAAATTTCACCATTCCACCGATGGCTGTAGGCTGGAAATGACTCACATTAATAACCCGTAAATTATTCAGGCTAAAGTTGTGAATACTTTCCAGATGTTTTAAATTTAATAAATGATAGATTTGGCAGACGTAGGGAAAAGGTAGAATATATTCCTGCCCTATCATATGCTGATGCTGCTCTTGCAATTCAAGCATTCTATCTTGAACTGTAGATAAATATCCTTCATCTTGGTAAGGATTTGCATCGCCTTGGTAGTTTTGGATTGTGCCTAAACTATCGCCCGTTAAGTTTTGATCGGGTCTTAAGTACAGCCAACTTAGGAAGAAAAAAGAAGCTGTAAATAAGTGGATAACTTCTATTACTGATAAATAGCCATCAGCAAAGGAAGCAACCGTTCTATCGGTGAGTCCGAATAGCCAAGAGGGAATTCCAAATACCCAAATTCCATTCTTGAAGTTGGTGATAAATAGAGAAATCTCTAGGTATTGATTATTGTTTATGAGTTTAAAATCAGTGTTTTGAAGAATATTGCTAGACATAATAATTCAAAAGATTGAGATTTTTCTATTGATTTATGCTTGGCTTTAGCACTCCTAATGGTGCTTGGAAGCTTGTATAGAAGCGATCGCATTTGGGATCGTCTACTTCATCAAGTGCCAATGGCACTCGATACCCTCTGGAAAAACCCTCCGAATGCCACCTGTCTTAAACCTGCTTTTGCCTTGAGGTTGGCTTTAAAAGCAACCAACTTACAAAGAAAAACGTCGCCGTGCCTAGTTGCGCGATGTCAATGACAGAAAGATATCCATCTGATAATGAAGCAATACTTCTATCGGTAATCCCAAATAGCCAGAAGGAAATACCGAAGAACCATAGACCAATTTTGAAGTTTGCTAAGAAATTAGCAGCTTCTGTTGGTTGCTGGTTATTCATCTTTTCAGCCCTTTTTCTAAAAATACTGAATGGTCATCTAGCGATTAAAGGGCTTGAGGACTTTTGATAACTCCTGACATTCCCCTTGACACTTCTATGTTAAAAAATGTTTCTTTTACTTGCCATGCGTCCAAAGAGGGAGTTGTTAAAATACCAGAGAAATCGACAAAAGGCAAGAAAATGTATATTAAACTACTAAAAAAGCTATAACCTCGACAGCATAGAGGTTTAGTAGCCTTTAAGTTAGACAAAAAAAGCAGGAAAACTGAGTTTGAAGGGAAACAGGGAGATTCGTTGATAAAATCCTTGAGGACGTGATGCCGGTTTGTCGGTGTGAAGCTGAATGGCGATCGCAATTGATTTTGGAACTAGCAATACGGTTATCGCTCGCTGGAATCCAGCCCTCCAGCAACCAGAAACCGTGAGTTTACCTGGGTTATCGGTCATCGCTGGGCAGAATCCCCCCCTAATTCCCAGTTTGCTCTATGTTGAGGATGCGGCACTCTCGACGGTGGTGGTGGGGCAAGCTGTACGCGATCGCGGTCTCGACCTCACCACCGATGCCCGCTTTTTCCGCAGCTTTAAACGAGGCATTGGTGCTGATATTCAGGGATTTCTCCCAGAACTGGATGGACAGTTCGTTACTTTTGAGCAAGTCGGGCAATGGTTCCTCAACCACCTGATTGAGAAACTCAATGCCGTTAACCCCGACGTCGGACAGTCTCTGGTATTAACGGTGCCAGTAGACAGTTTTGAAGCTTACCGCAAGTGGCTGGGGCAGGTATGCCAAACTCTTCCAGTAGAACAAGTGCGGATGTTGGATGAACCGACAGCAGCTGCCTTGGGCTATGGAATGAAAGATGGGGGTGTGGTGCTGGTGGTAGATTTTGGCGGCGGGACGCTGGATCTTTCCCTGGTGCGGCTGGATATGACAGAAACTCAGAAGCCACTGGGTTTTATTCTCAAATGGGGAAAAAAACAGCTAGCTGAAAAGTCCGGACAGAAGGCAAAAACTGCGCGGGTATTAGCGAAAGCTGGACAAAATTTAGGCGGTTCGGATCTGGACAACTGGGTTGTTGATTATTTTGCCAAAACTCAGGGATTGAAGCCGACACCTTTGACGACACGACTGGCAGAACGGTTAAAGATTCAGTTATCTGTGCAAACCGAGGCGAACGAGGTTTATTTTAATGATGAAACTTTTGAGAGTTACGAATTAGAACTCAATCGCGATCGCTTTGAAGCCATCCTCACAGAACACCAATTTTTTGCTCGCTTAGACGAGTCAATGACTCAAGTGTTGCAGCAAGCGCGTCGGCAAGGCATCGAAGTGTCAGATATTGATGCTGTCTTATTAGTGGGCGGGACTGTACAAATCCCCGCCGTACAGACGTGGGTGCAGCAATACTTTGACTCCAGCAAAATTCGTTGCGATCGCCCGTTTGAAGCGATCGCGCAAGGTGCCCTGCAACTGAGTCAAGGCGTCGAACTGCAAGATTTTCTCTACCACAGCTATGGCATCCGCTACTGGGATCGCCGGAATAACCGCCATAACTGGCATCAACTGATTAATTCAGGCCAAGCTTACCCGATGAGCCAACCTGTGGAATTAGTTCTAGGTGCTTCGGTGGAAAACCAACCCAGCATCGAATTAATTGTCGGAGAGTTAGGTGCTGAAACAGGTGGAACTGAAGTGTATTTCGATGGCGATCGCTTAATCACTCGTCGTTTGGGCAGCGACCAGACATCGGTACAACCCCTCAACGACCGCCAGGGTGCCCGTACCATTGCCAATTTGACACCACCGGGGTATCCAGGAAGCGATCGCATTAAACTTCTGTTTCGCGTCGATCGCGATCGCTTCCTGCGAATCACCGTTGAAGACCTGCTGACCAATCAAACTTTATTGGACAATCAGCCGGTCGTTGAGCTGAGCTAGGTTTGATCCGGTTAATTACCCGCAATTAAGAAGAAACCCACCACCTAGAGAGCGATCGCCTTTTGCTCCCGCTCCCACTCCGGCTCCGGCTCCCCTCCCTGCTTGCGGGGAGGGGGTGGGGTTCTTTGATGACGCATTTGATATTACCCGTTACCCCTTAACGACGGACAACCACCTTTGTGCCATGTGAGGCGAAGCTGTACAACTTGCGAGCTTGAGCGACTGGCACATTGACACAGCCGTGGCTGACTGGGGTACCAAAGCGGTTATGCCAGTACGCTCCATGAATGGCATAGCCGCCGGAGTAGTACATCGTGTAGGGCACATTGGGAACGTTGTAGTCTCTTCCTCGCATCCGAGCCGTGCGGTGCTTTGATTGAATCCTGAAAGTCCCGACGCGAGTGGGGGTGGAGCGCTTACCACTGGAAATTCGGACAGAATAAACCCGTCTTCCACCTTCCCAGGCAATTAACCGTTGCTTTGAAAGGTTTACTTCAATCCAGCGCCGTTGCGATCGCCGAGCGCGAAGACTGTTACTGGCGACTCTTGTACGACGAACCCTGTTGCTGGCGACTCTTCTACGAACGCGAGCCTTGTTGCTGGCAATTCTTCTGCCTCGGCGAACCCTGTTGCTGGCGGCTGTTCTCCGAACTCGGATGCGCTTCCGCATGGCTCTGCGCGATCGCACCGATCTTCTCGTCGATGGCTGTTCGGCTGTCTCCCTTGCCCTGACTGACTTTGATGCTGACAGAGCGGGCGTTGACCAAGAAAACAAAGTCGCAAAGATCAGGGCAATACTTGCCCAGAAGGTTCCAGAACGACGTAACCAAGCAAAGCAAATTTGGCTTTTAATGACACACCTCACTTTCGGGTCTAGGAAAGTAGCTAAGGTTAGGTTTCCCTATCTGATAGTTAGCTAAAACCATCTTTAGATAGATTTTGGGAATCTATTCCAGATTTTTCCATAAAAGAGGGTTCTAGAGCCAAAAAAACTATTTATTTTTATTTACTTTCCTTCTTACTTATGGACAACGACGGGCGTCCCCACCGCAGCCCAGTTAAATAGCCATTTAGAATGATTAACGGCTACATTGATGCAACCGTGGCTAACGGGAGTTCCAAACCGGCGATGCCAATAAGCACCGTGGATGGCATAACCACCGTGGTAATACATCGTGTAAGGAACATTCGGAACATCATAATCAGCCCCGCGCATCCTGGCAGACCGATGTTTCGATTTAATCGCAAACGTGCCGGTGCGAGTGGGAGTTGAACGTTTGCCGGTAGAAACAACCACTGCATAGACGGGTTTTCCACCTTCCCAGGCAACCAGTCGTTGCTTAGATAGGTCAATCTGAATCCAGCGTTGATCGGATTGTTGCAATTCCTGCATTTTTGCAGCCACAATCGGCTGCTTTGTTTGAGCGATCGCGGGTGCGAAAGCAGCATCCAAAGCCGTAAGCGCCACCACCGCCCCAGCAAAAAATGCAACTGGGCGATGCAGCAAATTAGCAGAAATGATGCTTTTCATGGCAAATCATCTCACTCGGTGGGTCGGTTAGAAAAATTCAGCGAAAAGCTCTGATTAGCTGCTAGGAGCAACTAATGTCGGTCTTTTATTAGCTCAATCGTAACTCAGCTTGTCGGGTCATTCACTAATTGCATCAGAGTTTGAGCGCGTTTGGCGATCGCCTCCCATCCAGAGGACGACGCATTGGCTTCCCAGTTTTGGGGAAATAAACTGCCGGAAAGTCCGACCGCGATCGCTCCAGCCGCGAGAAAGGCTTTAGCATTTTCTACCGTGACCCCCCCAGTCGGAATTAAGGGAATATGTCCTAATGGCCCTTGCAGACTTTTGATGTAGCTGGCACCGCCTACCGCTTGGACGGGGAACACTTTGACACAACTGGCACCGGCTTGCCACGCGGTGACAATTTCCGTTGGAGACAGCGCCCCCGGCACCATCGGCACGCCGCTATCCATTGCTATCTGAATTAAGATTGGGTCAACGTGGGGAGTAAAGACGAACTGGGCACCGGCAGCGATCGCGTCTTTAAGCTGTTCCCGATTTAATACAGTGCCCGTGCCAATCGTACACGCGGGTAATTGCGATCGCAAATCACCAATCAATTCTGCGGGGTTGTCGCTATTCCAAGTAATTTCAATCAACTGCATTCCCCCAGACGCAACCGCATGAGCCATTTGGCGACCCAGCTCCATCTGCGGTGCGCGAATGACTGCGATCACACGGTGCTTTTGCACCTGCTTGAACCACGACTGATTATACATCCTCATTTTCTACCGTTAGGCAGATTAATTTTTGAACTTCTTAGATACTATTAGCTATTTCTGATTTAATTCTTACTTGTTTTTCAGCCCTTAGGAATACGCATTTGTTTATCTTAACTTGCTCTTAATTAATATTTCTTAATATTTTTAGCTATCAGTTACTGCCTAAAAAACTCAAGCTCAACCACCAAGTTACATTTTCAATAACTCAAGTTTAAATATTGAAATCCTTTGATTTAATTTTTGCAGGAGTTACTTAACGCGAGTTAATTCAGTCGCTAGGGAGATGGAAACACTTAATAAAATTAATAAAATCGCCAATATAGAAATAATTTTGAGGAAACAAAACCATGCCTCTTTTAAAACTCACTGACTTTGATCCAAACTACAGCGAGACTTTTGAAGGAGATGACCTTCATGGAATGGGGGTCTATTCAGAAAGTAGTACCGACGATAAAATTGGAACCGTTAGCGATGTTCTAGTTGATGAAGAAGGTCATTTCCGTTATTTAGTTGTTGACCTAGGCTTTTGGATTTTTGGCAAAAAAGTTTTACTACCAATTGGTCGTTCGCGAATCGATTACAACACGGATCGGGTTTATGCCATTGGCATGACCAGAGAGCAAGCAGAAGCTTTACCAGAGTTCAACGAAGCTACCAGGACTGATTACGACTATGAAGAACGGGTAAGAGGCGTTTATCGCACTCCCTCTACTGGAGCCTCTGCTACCTCTGCTAACGTTGATGCAGCACCTGTTGTTGATACCTCCTATGCAGCGGCTACGCCTAACATTGACGCTTACGATCGGAGTACCTACAACTATCAGCAAGAGCCGAATTTGTACGGACTGAACGATCGGGATCATCAAACTCTCAGACTGTACCAAGAGCGGTTGATTGCTAACAAAACTCGCGTTAAAACCGGGGAAGTTACGGTTGGTAAGCACATTGAAACCGAAACTGCACGAGTGTCAGTACCAGTTGAAAAAGAGCGAGTGGTGATTGAGCGAGTTACTCCAGCAGATGCTGGAACAGCCGTAACTCCTGGCGAAGCTGATTTCCGCGAAGGGGAAGTTGCCCGCGTGGAAATCTACGAAGAAACTCCTGACATTCACAAAGAAGCTTTTGTGCGTGAGGAAGTCAGAGTTAAGAAAGTTGTAGATCACGAAACAGTTGACGCAGAAGAAACGATTCGTCGTGAAGAGTTAGATGTGAATACGGACGGGCAAGCTACTATTAACCGCCCTACTAACTTACCTTCCGATCGGATTTAAGAAGCCCTCCAACGAGCGATTAAGTCACCGATGATTTAAGCGAGTAAAAACCATGCAGGCAGGGCAAATTATTAGCTCTGCCTGCACCTTTAGAGGTAGGGTTTTCCTACCACTAACTTGCACTTGATAACCTAATTTAGAAAGTCTTCATGTTTCTCAAAAACAAACAAACCGGCGATTTGATAGAAGTTCTCGATATTGAGGAGCTGTTCAACCCTAATAATGATGCAATTTCTGGGCGAGATCAAGCAGGGCAGGAGGAACAGGAAAAAGCTTCTTTTGAGAAGAAAGAATTAATTTTTCCTTCTGGGGAAAGCCTACCTCGCTGTTGGATGGATGCCAACTATACAACCACCTAATTTTCAATAAAACGCTTAAGCATTATCGGGTGTTTATTCGTCAAGTCTTGCTAGAAACTTTTGAGTTTAGGAAAAGGGCTGCAAATTTTGAAATGGCGGATATGGGATTGTATTACCATTGTCTTTTGTCGGTTGGGTAACGATTAGTCACACAACGCAATCGAAAATTCGTTACTAACAAAGCGAATATGCTCCTGGTAAAGATCCCCTTTCCCCATGCCTAATCCAAAATCTAAACTTCAAACTGGGATGAGGACTTGCTTGTTATCTATATAAACACCCGTTCATAAATGGAATAAAAAATCGAATTTTGCTTCAAGATCGTTTAGGAAGTTTTTAAAATGAACCATCAAATGCTAGCACAAGGGCAAGGAGCAAGGCGAAACGATGTCAGAATTAATGTCTTGCTAAATAAATTGCAAAGTAAACTTAAATCTTTTGCAGTCAGAGATCGGGAAAACTTGCTGTTAGGGAAGGTGAAGGATGTAAATCTCGATTCAGACCGTCAGCTGAACTTAGTGATATCTCAAGAAGGGCTAAATCAAAATGCCCCATTATTTCTCATCCGAAGCAAGCATATCCAGCAGGTTGACTCGTCTACAAAAACTCTGTTTGTAGACATTAGCAAAGCGGAAACCCAGTATTTGCCTGAATATGTACCCTTAGAAAAAACAACGGATGTAGAGCCTTTAGAAACTTCACCAATCTCAACGAAAGCTGAGTGGGAAGTAACAGATGCCTCAACTGCTTCTTTCATAGCAACGCCAGATGAATTAAATAATCACCCCGAAGAACTGGAGCAAACTAGTATGCCAGAGGATGCTTCTAATACTTTTAGTACAGAGTCAGAAGTTGTCGAGGAAGAAATCTTCCGGTTGTTAGAAGAACGATTAGTCATTGATAGTAACAAACATAAAGTCGGTGAAGTGATCGTTCGCAAAGAAATCGAAACGCGCATGGTAGAAGTGCCAGTCCGCCGAGAGATTCTAATTGTTGAACAAATCAGCCCCGAACACAAACAACTTGCAGAAATTGATTTAGGGCAAGGAGAAATTCCAGGTCTTGAGCTAATTGAAGCAGCTAGTTTCGGCGCTAAATCTACAACTGACACTCAGCCAACAGTCAGAGGTGACTTCGATTCGCCGAGAACAGCCAGTCGCATTTTAGATGCGATCGCGCATCAGCGTGGGCATGGGTGTGCCAAAGTCCGAGTGGAAATCATTCTAGAAGACGCAGAACATCAGGCAACTTACCAGGAATGGTTTGATCGCTGTTCAATCAAGCCATCGTCAAATAGAAAGTAACCCGGTTGAGATATAAAGTTTGAGACAAGTGCCTGGAGATTGGAAACGTGGTACTTGGGTGATAGGGAACTGCTAACTGGGAGCATCCCAATGTATGTGCCTACACCCTGAAGGGTGGGGCTTGCGAGGACAACATCTGCCGGGAGCAGGCTAAAATTCTTAGTCTGCTCCCGGCAAACTTCGTTTATGTAGCCCCACGCTAGAAACGTGGGGGCGTATCTCAGCAATACAGGGCATGCTCGCTTGTAACATTCCCAATCTCCGATCGCAAACGCGATCGCCTACCCTTTTTGATTGCTCTACAACAGCTCCTTCCTTACCCCCGAACTTCACAGAGATGGGGGAATTTTTTCCATTTGGTCTGCTATTTTGTTGTGCGTGCAAGAAGATAGGGAGGCTTTTATCGTTTTGCCTTGTACCTCGGTAAGGAATCAAGAGAACAATTCTCAGCCTACAAGGACTTGGCTGGAAATCGGAATAATTAATTAAACAGTAAAAAAGTTTGAGCAGAAAAGGCGAAAGTCATAAACTCTGTTTACCTTTATTCTCGATCCCTCAGTATTTATCCTGAATTCTTTAAGCTTTATTCCGACCTGTTATTGAGGACATTTTTGCTAATTGGCAGCTTTAATCTCTGGAAATTATAACCAAAACCGGCTGATTTCGCAGTGATCCCAAAGAAATTACAAAATTAATGAAGAAGTGATCTAATTTACCCATTCTCAGCCTCGCCATCGCTAGACTAAAGCTACAAAAGGAGAAAAAGCTATGGTTACAGCAGCGGCAGAAAGGTCATTGCACTTATCCAAAGAGCGATCGCTAATTCTCTGGTTCGATGAAGTTGGAATTATCGATGTCCCTTTGGTAGGCGGAAAAAATGCTTCCTTAGGGGAAATGATTCAGCAGTTAACCCGCCAGGGAGTCAATGTTCCCAACGGGTTTGCCACAACGGCGTATGCCTACCGCTATTTCATTCAATCAGCGGGATTAGAAGACAAGCTGCGATCGCTCTTTTCTGACTTGGATGTTGAAGACCTCGACAACCTGCGGGAACGCGGAAAAAAGGCACGAGCATTGTTAATGCATACGCCTTTCCCTGAGGAACTACGGACAGCAATTACCGCAGCTTACCAACAGATGTGCAAGCTTTATGGCTCTGACATGGATGTAGCTGTTCGCTCCTCTGCCACCGCTGAAGATTTGCCCGATGCTAGTTTTGCCGGTCAACAAGAAACCTTCCTAAACGTTCAAACCGCTCCAGGAGTTTTGGCAGCTTGTCATCGATGCTTTGCCTCCCTATTTACCGACCGTGCGATTTCTTACCGCCACATCAAGAACTTCGACCATTTTGATGTTGCGCTTTCCGTCGGCGTGCAAAAAATGGTGCGTTCGGATTTAGCCTCCTCTGGTGTCATGTTCTCGATTGATACCGAAACCGGCTTTAAAAATGCCGCCTTAATTACAGCCGCTTACGGGTTAGGGGAAAATGTAGTTCAAGGGGCAGTCAACCCCGATGAATATCTGGTTTTCAAGCCCACCTTAAAAGATGGATTCCGCCCAATTATTGACAAACGACTGGGCAGCAAAGAATTCAAATTAGTGTGCGATCAGGGGGGCTGTAAAATCACTAAGAATGAGCGAGTGCCCTTAAGCGATCAACGGAAATTCGCCCTTAACGATGAGGAAATTTTGCAACTCGCCGAGTGGGCTTGCTTGATTGAAAATCATTACAGCGATGTCCACGGCAAAGATATGCCGATGGATATTGAGTGGGCAAAAGATGGCGTTACTAATGAGCTTTTCATCGTCCAAGCTCGCCCAGAAACAGTGCAATCGCAAAAGAGTAAAACAGTTCTGCGTAGCTATCATCTGGTAGGAGGGCAGCAGGCGGTACCTTTACTAACAGGGCGTAGCGTTGGAGAGGCAATCGGGCAGGGCAAAGCCAGGGTAATTCTCGATGCGAACAAAATTGATTTGTTCCAAGCCGGGGAAGTTTTAGTCACTGATAAAACTGACCCTGATTGGGAACCAATCATGAAAAAAGCTAGCGCGATTATTACGAATAAAGGGGGGCGTACCTGTCACGCGGCAATTATTGCAAGAGAAATGGGAATTCCAGCCATTGTGGGTTGCGGAAATGGTACAGATATTTTAAAAACAGGTCAAGAAATTACGGTTTCTTGTTCTGAGGGAGAAGAAGGACGGGTTTATTCCGGATTATTATCCTACGAAGTTCAAGAAATTCCGCTGGAGAACCTACCCCGCACTCGCACTAAAATTATGATGAATGTAGGCAATCCTGAAGAAGCATTTAGCCTCTCAGCGATTCCTAATGATGGGGTAGGATTAGCTAGGCTGGAATTCATCATTGCTAATCACATCAAAGCCCATCCTTTAGCTTTGATTTCTTACGACAAATTGGAGGATGTAGAAGCTAAAGAAAAAATTGCGGAAATGACGGCAGCTTATGAACATAAACCTCAATATTTTGTCGATAAGTTAGCTCAAGGAGCCGCAAGGATTGCTGCCGCTTTTTATCCCAATCCAGTGGTTGTGCGAATGAGCGATTTCAAGAGTAATGAATACGCTAATCTTTTGGGAGGCAGGCAATTTGAACCCAAAGAAGAAAACCCAATGCTTAGCTGGCGAGGGGCGTCTCGTTACTATGATGAAAACTATCGCGATGCTTTTGCTTTAGAGTGCCAAGCCTTGAAGCGGGTGCGAGATGAAATGGGTTTAACAAATGTTATCCCGATGATTCCTTTCTGCCGCACTCCCGAAGAAGGGCGCAAGGTGTTAGCAGAGATGGCGAAGCATGGCTTGGAACAAGGCAAAAACGGTTTGCAAGTTTACGTGATGTGCGAGTTGCCCAGTAACGTAATTATGGCTGAAGAATTTGCCGAAGTTTTTGATGGTTTCTCCATCGGTTCTAACGACTTAACGCAGCTAACGTTAGGTTTAGATCGGGATTCTGCGTTAGTGGCGCATATTTTTGACGAACGTAACGAAGCAGTGAAGCGGATGGTGAAGATGGCGATCGCTGCCGCTAAGAAAACGAATCGCAAAATTGGTATCTGCGGTCAAGCGCCCAGCGACTACCCGGAATTTGCTCGATTCTTGGTAGAACTGGGGATTGATTCGATCAGTTTAAACCCAGATTCTGTACTGAAGACGCTGTTGATGGTAGCGGAAGTTGAAGGGGTTTAAATCAATCGTTGCAAAAACTGAACGTCAAGAAACCCGTTTTCCCCAAGAGAACGGGTTTTCCGTGTAGCTGGAAATAAGCAAGCCGATCGGGATGCTCTCCTGCCACAATATCTTTATGAAAAAATACTCATTCACCCAATTCTGCGCTTGGTCGCTGTTGATTTTCCTCCTCTGTGCCTTGCCTGCTTATTCCCAAACAATCTCCAGCCCTCAAACGCAGCAAAGCTATACTGCACCCGAAGTTTTGCAACAACTTGCAAAGGTAAACGTCATTTATTTAGGGGAAACCCACGATAGCCCTGAAGATCACCAAGCTCAACTGAAGATAATTCAGGAACTCTATCGACGAAATCGGAAAATTGCCATTGCAATGGAGATGTTCCAGCGTCCCTATCAAGGCGTACTCGATCGCTATCTGGCGGGGAAGATAACAGAAACTCAGCTAATCGAACAAAGTGAATATAAAAAACGCTGGGGTTTTTCTTGGGAATATTACGCCCCAATTCTGGGTTTTGCTAAGGAAAAGAAACTGCCTGTCTTAGCCTTAAATACTCCCAGCGAAGTCACCCGCAAAGTTGCCCGACAAGGATTAGCAAGCCTGACAGCCGCGGAACGGCGCTATATTCCACCAGATGCTGAAATTCGTACCGATAACACTGAATATCGCCAAATGGTACAACAGGCTTTTCAACAACATCAAGTAGCCGGTCATGGTTCCAGCGCCAACTTTGAGCGATTTTTCACTGCCCAAGTGCTGTGGGATGAAACAATGGCAGATGCGATCGCGCAGTTTCTAAAAACCCATCCAGATTATCAAGTCGTCGTGCTGGCTGGACAAGCTCATATAGTCTACGGCTATGGAATTCCCAGCCGTGTTGCTCGACGCTTGGGCAATAAAATAATCCAGCGATCGATTCTACTCAATCCTACGGTAGAAGAGCCTGCACAAACTGATAAAGCGATCGCTGATTACTTGTGGGTAACATCACCTGGCAAATAACTGAGCAATAAGTTATAAACGAAGAAAATTAAACTCTCCCTATGGATAGGTTCCTAATCACAGCTATTTTGATAGCAATTCCCACCTTTATTTACATCCGCATCGTGATTAGCATCGATCGGTTTGAGAAAGAACCGACACGCTACCTGATTGCGGCATTTTTGTGGGGGGCGCTGCCAGCAGTGGTGGGTGGCATCATTGTGCAATTAATTCTAAACGTACCCATCCAACTGATATTTGGTGCAGAAAGTCTTGGGGGTCAATTCATCACCACGGCTGTCAATGCACCCGTCACTGAAGAAATCCTCAAAGGCGCTGCTGTAGCAATTATTTACCTGTGGTATCGCAGAGAATTTGATGGCTGGGTAGATGGGATTGTCTATGGGGCGATGGCGGGTTTCGGATTTGCCTATGTAGAAAATATCCTGTACTTGCAGGGTACAAAGACGTGGGAAGAATGGGGACAGCTGCTGCTGCTACGTGTCATCGTCTTGGGCTTCATGCACGGCTTTTGGACAGCCCTCACCGGCATCGGGTTTGGTTTGGCACGCCATCGGCATAACCTGTTTACGAAAATACTGCTAATCTCTGGCGGGTTGATTGCGGCGATGAGTGCCCATTTAATCCACAATGGCGCACTGATTTTAGCAAAAGCCAGCGGTGGTGCGACCCTAGCGATCGCTTTGTGGAATTACGGGTTCCTGGCAGCTTTAATGATTGTTTTAGGGTTTGTCGCTGCCGATCGCGATCGCAAAATGCTTAAAACATACCTTAGCGACGAAGTTCCAACTGTAATTTCATCTGCTGACTACGAAGCACTCTGTAACAGGCGTTCCAACACCCTCGCGCGGTTGCGCGTAGCACCCAAACAACAACGCGCTTTCATTCAAACCGCAGCCGAGTTGGCTCAAAAGAAATTTCAATTATTTAAAATGGGCGAAGAAAGCGGTAACAGTACCGAAATCGCCCTACTCCGCAAACAATTAAAACAATTCAGAAATTAACGCCCTGTGCAACTTTTTCTTGGTTCTCAATTTTTCTAGGATTGGGAGCTAAGAAATGTTTTAGATATCAATCAACGCTGCATTAGCAAAAACGGTCTCCAGAGACTTATGGGTAGCAGGCATTTCTACACTTAATATTGTTAATTTTCTTTGCTTGCTGGTATTTTTTATCAGCTTTGCTCTGAATTTATAATAGAAAATTCCTGCGCCTTCTCACTAGGAACCAAAGTCCAGCCTGTCCGGATTAACTTTTGGTAAGTTGCCCAACCCCTAGAAATTCCTGGTTCGCGGTAGTCGGGTACAGCGTATTGCGGAAAGGCTGTGTAAGGTCGCCAGGGTTCATTGGGTTGATTTTGCAAATACAAAATCTTCTCATCATCCGTCGCAGACTTAGGCAACCAGGACATTTGTTTAGGCATCAGAAAACTCCTTTCTCAAAAAAAGGGGTGAACCCTTGAGCAGATTTTCTTGGGGTAAATGCTTGGAGGAAGCTTCCTTTAACATCCTTTAACAATAGCTGTCTATACAGCTCAACTAAGAGTTGCTAAGACGGCTCAAAGCCGCTCGACTTGATTTGACCGGAAAATCTCTTAGGATGAACTGCTGCTCCAAGTAAAGTTGGATTTATTAATCGTTTACAATAACATACCTCTAAAGAACTCACAAAATTTTTGCTCCAATCAAGCTCGCGCAATGTAGTTATAAAACTTATCACTTTTTTCTTGACAATTTATGCAAAATAGCTAATAGAAACTGGTGACTTAGCCTAGTTGTATATAGCGCCAATTGTGGAATAAGTTGTCTAATAGCATTCATTCTTAACTCAACATCAATGCGATCGCTTTGACACCGAACCGATTGAGACGAATTCTTCACGCCACTCACCCAAAGTCTTTGACCTATGGCTATAATTACTTTTGCTCAAAGGTCGTTGCCAGTCGCTTTTTTTGGGGAAACATTGTCTTGGTAGCACAGTTGAGTCTCAGCCAATCGGGTGAATTCCCTTTGACTTAGCTCTCGCATCAGCAAATGCGGCAATGCACTTAATCGGTGTAAATATATAACAAGCAAGATGTATTCAGTAAAATATGAAACATAAAATTGATATGAAGTTATGAAAAAACCGCGTAGATGATTGCCAAATTCGCAAAAACGGGAACGTGTAACCCTTCTGAAACTCTATAGGATCTATATAGGCTCTAATAAATCTAGGCACAAAACCATGCCTGGGGAATCAGACAAAATGCCCGACTGATGCTGGTCTGTCGGTAGTAAGTCCTTGTTCAAGGAGAAAGTTATAGCATATCAAAGTAGGCAAATGTCTTTTAGGCAAAAGGAGATTGCGATCGCGCAACCTATGTCGGTATACGCGGCATCCCCTGCCTTGAAGATGGAAGAAGCGGGAAAATGGTGAGCGTAGCTTCTTAAAGGTCTTCTACAGTCCAGAAAACTTATGAGCGATCGCATTCGTAACTGAAGAAGATAGAAGAAGCTAATCGTAGCACTGTACTTTGCAACGCGGCTAGTTATGATGAGCAGATTAAAACGCAGAATGTCTAGAGAGTTTGATATGCGGCTTAAAGCACAAACTCTAAAGCTTCTCAAAGCCAAAGAAGCGTTGCAAGCTGCATTAACCCGGTGTCAGCAAACAGAGGCGAAGTTGCACGAAGCTGATGAAGAGTTAGAAAAGCGGGTAAGAAACCGGACTGCGGAACTGGCGCAAGCTAACGAACAATTGCAACATGAAATCAATCAGCGCCAACAAACTGAGGCACTGCTGCGCCAAAACGAACAGATGTATCGGCGAATGCTGGAGGCGACGGGTGAAGGCATTTGGATAATCGATGCTGAGGGAAAAACGACATACGTTAACCAGCAAACCGCCGAAATGCTCGGCTATTCAAGTGAGGAAATTCTGGGTCGTTCTGCATTTGATTTCCTCTTTGAGGAAGACCTTGCTGAAGCACACTCGTATTACCAGCGGATGCAGCAAGGAACCCAACAAAAGCATGAGTGGCGTTGGCGTTGCAAAAACGATCGAGAGTTGTGGGTATTCGCTAGAACCAGTCCCCTCTTTGCCGAAAATGGTCAATTTCAGGGTGCAATCGGTATATTCACCGATATCAACAACCGTAGGCAAGTGCAAGAGGCACGCACAGAAAGCGACAGGTTCTTCCAGGCAACATTTAACCAAGCTGCTGTTGGCATCGCTCACGTCAGCATCGACGGGCAGTGGTTACTGGTTAATCAAAAACTCTGCGATATTGTGGGTTACACGCCAGAGGAACTCCGAGAGCGCACTTTTCAGGATATTACTCACCCCGACGATTTGAATGCGGATCTTGAACACGTCCGCCAAATGTTGGCGTCAGAGATTCAGACCTATTCCATCGAGAAGCGCTCCATCCGCAAAGATGGCTCTCAAGTTTGGATTAATTTGACTGTATCGCTGGTACGGGAACCAACGGGTGAGCCGAAGTATTTCATTTCGGTTATTGAAAATATTGACGAACGTAAGCAAGCTGAACAGGCATTAGAAAAATCTTTGAAGGAATTATCAGACATCAAGTTTGCTTTAGATAAAGCGGCGATCGCAGTAGCAACTGACGAGAAGGGAACGATTAACTATGTTAATGATAAGTTTTGTCAAATTTCTAAATATGCCAGAGAAGAATTGATTGGACAAAGTCATCGTTTGATCAATTCTGGATTCCATTCAAAAGAATTCTTTCAAAATCTTTGGGCAACGATTTCTAACGGAAAAATTTGGCAAGGGGAAATTAAAAATAGAGCGAAGGATGGCACTTGTTACTGGGTCGATACTACGATTGTGCCGTTTCTAAATGACCAAGGAAAACCGTTCCAATATTTAGCAATTCGATTCGATATCACGAAACGCAAGCAAGCAGAAGAGGCACTGCAACAAAGTGAGGAGCGATTGAGACTAGCTCTGGAAGCTGCACAAATGGGCATTTGGGACTGGAACATCCTCACGAATCAAGTGACCTGGACTGACAACAATGAAAAGCTATTTGGTTTGACGCCAGGTAGCTTTGAGAAAACCTATGAAGCCTTCCTCGGATACATTCATCTGGAAGACCGCGAATCCGTACAGCAAGCAGCGATTCGTGCCTTGGAAGAAAATCAGGGCTACGAACAGGAATTTCGCATTGTCTGGCCTGATGGCAGCATTCGTTGGATGATGACAAAAAGCCAGTTGCTGTGCAACGAAACAGGCACAGCGGTGCGGATGATTGGCACTACTCTGGATATCACCAAACAGAAGCTCGCACAATTCGCTTTAACGCAGCAGACTGAACGACAGCGATTGGTAGCAGCGATCGCTCAACGCATTCGCCAATCTTTAGACTTAGACGAGATTCTCAATACAACCGTCACTGAAGTCCGAGAATTGCTCCTGACCGACCGGGTAATCGTTTACCGTTTCCAGCCAGACTGGAGTGGAGTCGTGATGATGGAATCGGTCGGTTCTGGGTGTAAGTCTCTCCAGGGAAGCACCATCTCAAAACCACTAGGAGACATTTATGTCCAGCGCCACCAACAAGGGGAAATCACCGCGATAGAAGATATTCATACCGCAGATTTAGATAAATATCATTTTGACCTACTGGCTGAGATTCAAGTCAGAGCGACTTTGATAGTCCCGATTTTGCAAAGAGGCAGGGACGAAATCTTCACCGTCGCAGAAAATACGGGAGCGAATGCGGTGTTTTGCACCACTTCCCCCACGCCTATACTGTGGGGGTTGCTTTGTGTCCATGAGTGTTCGCAACCCCGACAGTGGAAGCAATTAGAAATTGACTTACTGACTTCATTGGCGAATCAGTTAGCGATCGCCATTGAGCAAGCGGCACTGTTTAAGCAGGTGCAACAGATGAACTCCAATCTGGAACGCCAAGTGCAAAAACGTACTACCCAGTTGCAAAAAGCACTCGGCTTTGATGCGGTGCTGAAACGCATCACAGACAAAGTCCGCGATAGTCTGGACGAAAGCCAAATTTTGCAAGCAGCAGTTAGGGAGTTGGCACTCTCTTTCAACATGAGCAGCTGCCATGCTTCGCTCTACAACTTGGAACAAGAAACTGCCACGATTTGCTACGAATACGCCGCCTCAATGCCTTCCTCGAAGGGTCGCGTCTTGCAAATGGCTTCTTTTCCGGAAATTTATCGACCCCTCCGGCAAGGGAAGCATTTTCAATTGTGTTCCTTCTCTGGCAACTCTATCCACGGTCAGGCATCGATGTTAGCTTGTCCGATGTTCGACGATCAAGGAGTCCTGGGGGATTTGTGGTTATTCCATCACCCAGATTATACCTTTAACAATCTGGAGATTCGGCTGGTCAAACAGGTAGCCAATCAATGCGCGATCGCAATTCGTCAAGCCCGACTTTATCAAACATCCCTTGCCCAAGTGCAGGAACTGGAGAAACTCAATCAACTCAAAGATGACTTCCTCAGCACGGTTTCCCACGAATTGCGGACTCCTATCGCCAATATGAAGATGGCGATCCAAATGCTCAAGGTTTCTCCGACAGGCGATCGCTCTCAGCGCTATCTACAAATATTGCAAACAGAGTGCAACCGAGAAACTGAGCTAATCAATGACCTTCTAGACTTGCAACGGCTAGCAGCTGCGTCTTATCCCAGCTTTCTTGCCACGGCAATCGATCTACCAGAGTGGTTGCCGAATATTATTGAATCCTTTCGCTCCCGCATACAGGAACGCGAACAAATCTTACAGGTTGATATTCCCTCAAACTTGCCCACCCTAGTCTCGGAATTAGCCAGTGTGGAGCGAATTTTGACAGAGTTGCTCAATAATGCGTGCAAGTACACCCCACCAGGAGAACGCATTACAGTAACAGTCCGTGCCGCTTCGGCAATGATGCAAATCAAGGTGAGCAACTCTGGGGTCGAGATTCCGCCTGATGAGCTACCCCGCATTTTTGACAAGTTCTACCGCATTCCCCGTGCCGATCGCTGGAAGCAGGGCGGAACTGGTTTAGGATTAGCGCTGGTGCAGAAACTCACCCAACATTTAGGTGGCATTCTTCGAGTCAGGAGTGCTTCTGAAGAGATAACGTTTACTTTAGAGTTACCGCTGACGCACCCAATTTCTGGTAATGGGTAATCTGTCCGGTTTCCATAATAAAAGAACCCCACCCCCAGCCCCTCCCCGCTTGCGAGGAGGGGAGCCGGAGCCGCAGGACATGGCGGGGTGGGGTTCCGGAGAATTACGGCGAATTAACCAGATTTGACATAGCGGATAATGGAATACCTCTCACCAATTAGCTATTTGCCGAATTGTTGTGACTTGCTGGGCATATTCTGCATCATCTAAAACAGGTTTTGCATCCTCAATTGCGATCGCGCTTGCAAGATCGATCCACGACTTGCAACCTCCATATTCCGGGCGGTAAGCGATAATCTGCGCTTGAATCAGTTTGTAAGTGCGTAGTAGCAGCACATAAATCGGCTGACGCGGCTTCCATTTGAGGCGATCGCTGACAAATTGCTCGTTCCAAATATGGTATGGTAGCAGCCCTCTCACCGCTGATTCTTCACTCACAGGCAAAATATCAGTAATTTCAGCCCAAGCACCGATTCGGATGGTTTCTGGATGCCAACCGGAGGCGACGGGTTGCACCAGATTGGAATATTCCGCTTTTAGCAAATCGGGCTGTTGATGTTCATAAGTCGGGTAGAGCAAAACTTCTGTTTCGGCAACGGTGAAGCGGTTGTTTTCCTCGCGGATGCCGCCTTTGCGTAGCAGCATAATCGTTTTGCCTTGTTCTAAGGCATCGACAGCAACCGCCCATTCTTTGAGGGCGTGAGGTGTGGTTTTAGTGGTCGTCGTGGATTGCATAAGTCTCGGATATTCTAATTCCAGGCTAACAGCGACCACACGACAGGTCAGTTAACATCGTTACTTTGATGCTGATTTGATTTGATGTTGAAAACGAAGCAAGCGATCGCGTCCCCCTTCCCAAGTGTTGCCTAATATGAAGACAGAAGCCGATAAACCAGGATTGACGCATGGAAAAACGACACTTAGGCACTTCTGACATTCAAATCTCTCCGATTGTCATGGGTACATGGCAAGCTGGCAAAAGGATGTGGGTGGGAATTGAAGACGCCGACACGATCAAAGCAATCCGGGGGGCATTTGATGCCGGTATCGCCACCGTTGACACCGCTGAAGTCTACGGCGAGGGGCATTCTGAGCAGATTGTCGCCCAAGCGCTATCAGATGTGCGCGACCAAGCGGTTTATGCAACCAAGGTTTTTGCCAATCATCTCAAGTATGACCAAGTGATTGAAGCGTGCGATCGCTCTCTCAAAAACCTGAAAACCGACTATATCGACCTATACCAAATTCACTGGCCCTCTGGAGTGTTTAAAAGCGAAATAGTCCCCATTGAAGAAACCATGAACGCCCTTAACCACCTGAAGGAACAAGGTAAAATTCGGGCAATTGGGGTTTCTAATTTCTCCCGCGCCCAGTTGGAAGAAGCTGCCCAGTATGGACGCATCGATAGTTTGCAACCGCCGTATTCCCTGTTTTGGCGTTGGGTGGAAAAGGATGCCATGCCTTACTGCGTTGAAAACAAGATTTCAATTCTTGCGTATTCGTCTCTAGCTCAAGGATTATTAACTGGAAAATTCGGTTCCGATCATCAATTCGATCCAGCGGATAATCGTGCGAAAAATAAGCTTTTTCAAGGGGAGAACTACGAACGCGCCCAGCAAGCTTTGGATAAACTGCGTCCGATTGCCGAACGCCATCAGTGTAGCCTTGCTCAACTGGCATTGGCGTGGTTAATTGCCCAACCACAAACGAATGCGATCGCGGGTGCGAGAAATACCCAACAAGTCATAGACAACGCTAAGGCGGGTGATATTAAACTATCCACTGATGAATTGCAGGAAATTGATGCAATTGGGCGGATTGTCACCGATCGTCTAGACGATAGCCCCATCATGTGGAATTGGTGATCGGAACGCAGAGAATTTTTCGCATCAGAATTTTAGGGAGTCAGCCGTGAAAGCGCTGTATCGGTACGAGTTAACAGTAGCGATCGCGGCAGCTTTCTCCTATTTTCTCTTATTTAATTAGCAGATTGAAACATATAAAATTGCTTGTGGCGAACCATTAGCTGATTCTTACAGCAATAATTCGTAACTGCTGGCGCGAATCGTGTATCTCTATTGAGGAGATAGCGTTTCTAGTTAAATTATGGCAAGTTACCGCTCTGCGTTTTGGGTCAATAGTTTCTCTTTCCTAGCAGTTATTGCTTTGATTGTCTATACCAAATTTTTTGGTGCATCAGCAGGAATATTATTCGAGCCGCCACTTGCCCCACCAGATCCGAATGCGGGTTTGTTAACTCATACGTTCCAATTATTATGTGCTGTACCGCCCATTGTTTGCACTTTTAGTTTTGTACTGCTAAGAACGATTCAACCACAACAAACCCGAAATTTATTTATTTTGTATTCGGCAATCATAACCGGAGGTTTCCTCGTTAATGAAATTTTTCGGATTCACATTATTCTTTTAAGAGCAGGAATTCCCAAGTTGATAACCATCGTCGTATATGCCATAGCGACCTTGGGATACGGATTAGCTTTCAGGCGGAAAATACAATCAACACCATACATTCTGCTACTAAGTGGTATCGGTTTATTATTTAGCGCGATCGCTGTAGACTCGCTAAAGTTAAGCGGCGATGCAGTTCCCGCCTTGCTAGAGGGTGTCCCAAAGTTGTTCAGCGAAATTAATATTGCACTTTATTTTTGGTTAGTCTGCTACACAGAAATATTGCGATCGCGCAATTCTTAACCTTGCGTCACCTCAACATAAATATGCTCTAAGCGTACAGGTTGCCGCGCAATCGAATCGAGAGGAATTCCATCAAAACAGGAGATAATTTCCTTTAGTTCTAGATGTTCTGGTAGCCAAAAAGCTAAGTCATTCCCATAACGCCGAGGAGTGAAATTATATTTTTCCGCGCGAGCGATCGCTTGCTCCTCCTCCGGCGTCTCCACCACCACAACTTCTACTGCTGGCACTAATTTTCGCAGTTCTGTTAAACTTCCCTCCGCCAAAATACTACCCCCTTTGAGAATCCCGATTTTTTGACAAAGGCGTTCGGCTTCATCTAATAAATGAGTCGTGAGCAGAATTGTAATCCCCTGATTTTTCAGATTCCGAATTAACTCCCAAATTTCGTAACGCGCTTCAATATCCAATCCAGTCGTGGGTTCATCCAGAACGATCAACTTAGGCTGATGTACCAAAGCAACCGCAATGTTTAACCGCCGCTGCATTCCACCACTCAACGTTTCCACCGGACTTTTTGCTCTATCTAATAAATTAACAGCCGCTAAACTTGCTTCTACCTGTTGACGCCGCTGCTGATTTGTTAAGCCATAAATCCGAGCAAAGAAATGGAGATTTTCCTCACAACTTAGGGTTTTGTAAAGTAAATTTTCTTGCGGTGCAACCCCTATCAGATTTTTTGTTGCGTTTGAGACAGGTTGGTTGTTAATCTTAATTTCTCCACTATCCGCCCGTAATAAATTACAAATTATATTAATCGTTGTGGTTTTTCCCGCTCCATTGGGTCCCAGTAAACCGTAAATTTCTCCAGGGGGGATATGCAGCGTTAATTCCTGTAAAACAGCTCGTGTTCCGTAAGATTTATTTAGCTTCTCAATTCGTAGCACAATATTCCCTAATTGATTACAAGCTGAACGATATTCTTTAAACACGGAATGTAGCAAAAAACTCGTCAAATACGCTAAGAATAAAATTAAACTTTGCTGGCTTTTGCGTAAAGCCTAGCGTAACCCCACGTTAAAAACTATGTATACATCCCTATTTTTAAACAATCACAGTCTCCTTTCAAGACTCAACATCCGCTGGTAGGACAGCCATCCTCCTACAACCATTAAAATTGCAAACACGCATAAAAACCAAAAGTGAGATGCAATTTCTCCCAGTCCACTGCCATCAGCAGATACGCCGATTAGGGCTTCATTCATGTGATAAATTGGATTGAACTTAGCAATTTTTAGCAGTGTCTTTGAAAACAGCGAAGTCGGTAAAAAGGCACCTCCTAAAATTAATAAAGGCACCCCAAATGCTGCCACCAAAGCATTGACATCCTCTGTGCGACGAGCAAACTGCGTACCGAGAATAAACCCAACACCAACATAAGAAATAATACTCAAAAAAATAATCAGGATTCCTAGCACAATAGAACCCTGAAACTGAGCATTCCAAAAGGCAGCAATCGTGTAAACTAAAATGGCTTGACCGACACCAATGCAGCTGTGAGCTAGGAAAATTCCTAAGAAATAAGACGTTCCGCTGAGCGGTGAGATAAAAAGACGTTTGAGGGTTTGCTGTTCTCGCTCTGCAACCACAGTTGCTACACTACCACCCAAGCAACTAAAAAATAGTGCAGCACCCACCAGTGTTGAGGGAGCAGCCTTTTCAAAAGCCTCAGCCATAGACAACTTGGCATTTTCTGCCAGAATAACCCCATTAATCAGCAAAACAGAGACTGGAAAAATACACCAAAAAATCAGGCTGCGTCGCCGTCGTAATAATTCAATCAAAATTCGCTGGCAAACTGCCAGCGTTTCACGCCCGTATTTCATGGTGAGAAGTTACCCCAATACCAGATAAGTCAATTATTAAGGTACGCTTTTTCGCAACCTATCTCTAGACGCACAACTACTTAATATGTTCGGATCGCTGTTGCTAGGATATTAAAACACTCTCCCTTTCCCAAGCCTCTGCCCACAGTTTTTCAACAACAGACGCTAGACTTGCCGCGACTTCAAATCGATGATGAGTGTTGTAGTGGTAGGGGCTAGGTTGGCTAGCTTAGCTTGTGCCGATGCTGCTTTGACAACTTTTTTAGGTAGAGAAATAAAACTACTGTGCGATCGCTCAACGAGCTACAAGCATAAGTTGACCAGAGAGAATTACAAGCATAAAGTGACCATTTTGGACAACTTATGCTTGTAGTGACATGACAAATAATTTGTTAATGTACAACATACATGGGCGATACTGGATTTGAACCAGTGACCCCTTCCGTGTGAAGGAAGTGCGCTACCACTGTGCTAATCGCCCTTAGGTTTTTAAGTTTATCACAGGCATTCACAGCCAACAACCCTTCTAGAGAAAGGAAGCAGTTATTTGAATCAGCGATCGCGGTCAATCATGTTAAGATTGCCCCACCCATTAAGCGCTGGTAACGATAATCTAACTCAGCTTTTAATAAGGGCGATCGCTCTAAGTTGGCATCTTGTGCCATCACTTTCTCGGCGGCATCCCGCGCGATATTCAATACTTCCTGATCTTCCACCAAACTCGCCAAGGCAAAATCTGGCACCCCAGACTGGCGAGTTCCCAGCACTTGACCAGGACCGCGCAGCCGCATATCCATCTCGGCAATAAAAAAGCCGTCTTGGGATTGTTCTAATACATTGAGGCGGTAACGAGCATCTGCGGTTTTGGTGCTGCTCATCAGAAGACAGAAAGATTGAGCGGCACCGCGACCAACGCGCCCCCGCAACTGGTGCAACTGCGATAAGCCAAAGCGTTCGGCATTCTCAATCATCATCACCGTTGCATTCGGCACATCCACGCCCACTTCAATTACCGTGGTGGAGACAATGATTTGAGTCTGGTTATCGCGGAATCGGGTAATGGCCTCATCTTTTTCCGCTGAAGTCATACGTCCGTGCAGTAATCCGACTTGGAACTGAGGGAAAATACTTTCTGAGAGGCGCTGATGCTCCTCCACTGCCGAACGCACATCCAATTTTTCCGATTCTTCAATCAGGGGCAAGACGATATAAGCTTGACGCCCTTGAGCAACTTCGCGGCAGATTAGATCGTAGGCATTGGTGCGTTCTTTGCCCGTGAGTACGGTCGTATGAATTGCTTGCCGACCCGGTGGCATCTCATCAATCTGGCTCACATCCAAATCCCCATGAACTGTCAGCGCCAAGGTGCGGGGAATTGGCGTGGCGGTCATGGTTAATACATGGGGTTGTTCGCCTTTTTGCTGCAACAACGCCCGTTGTTCGACTCCAAAGCGGTGCTGTTCGTCAATTACCACTAACCCCAGCTTATGAAAATTGACTTTCTCTTGAATCAGAGCATGAGTCCCTACTAATAGAGGCAGTTCGCCGGTTTCTAGATGGGCATGAATTTGGCGGCGTTTGGCAGTTTTGGTGGAACCCGTCAGCAGTTCTACGGGTAAGTACAGAAGATTAAACCAACTGACTAACTTGCGATAGTGCTGTTCTGCCAAAACTTCAGTGGGAGCCATTAGCGCCGCTTGGTAGCCGGATTGAATCGCGGCGAGGATAGCAATGACTGCTACGACAGTTTTACCAGAACCGACATCGCCTTGCACCAACCGATTCATCGGGGTGGATGATTGCAAATCGTTGAGGATGTCGTTGAGTACCCGCTGTTGGGCACCTGTTAATCGAAAGGGCAAAACTTGGTGGAATTGTTCAATCAGCTTCCCTCTGGGAGCCAAGATAGCGCTGGATTGCTTTTGACGTTGGGCTTGGCGACGGAGGAGGAAACCCAGCTGAAGGTAGAAAAACTCATCGAAGACTAAACGGCGACGGGCGGCTTCCTTGGCAGCGCTGTCGGCGGGAAAATGGATGTTTGCGATCGCATCCGACAACTTCATCAATCCATACCCATCGCGTAAAACCGTGGGTAAAGGATCTTTGAGCTGGGCGGCGGCGGGGAGAGCAGCAATGACCGCCTGTCTCACCATATCTGCCGCTACGCCCTCTGTTAGGGGATACACCGGCACCACTCGACCAATGGTGTGGGAGTCAATCGGGTCTCCAGGGTTTGCCAAAACTTCCAGTTGTGGATCGTCCAAAGTCAGACCATATTGACTTTTTTTCACCAAGCCAGAAGCCGCCACGACTGCGCCTTGGGGATATCGATTTTTTATCCCTTCTTGCCAGCCGCGATTGCTGTAGCGAGAACCGGCAAAAAAGCGGCTGAGGCTGATTTGACCCGTGCGATCTTTCAGCACCACCTGCATTATGGTTAATTTCTTGTTTTTTGGGCTACTAAAGCAAGTACAGCGCTTCACCGTTCCTATCAGTGTCACCGTTTCACCCGATTCCAGCTCAGAGATATTCACCTGACGCGCATAGTCAATGTGGTCGCGGGGGTAATAGAAGAGGATATCCCGCACCGTATGCAGATCCAGCTTGGCTAAATACCCGCCTTTTCTAACTCCCACATCTGGCAAACTGGTCAGCGGTTGGTCAAGAGAAATCGCTGCGTTGGACTGGACGAGGGGCGTGGTGCGCGGGGCTTGAGTATCGGGGGATGGGGGCGATTTAACTGTCTCTACTTGCTGCTGATTGTCTTCATTTCGTTGATGCGATCGCGATCGCGCTTGCCTCTCCATGACTTGTTGCATCTGATGGAGAAATCGGCGCGTTTCCAAGACCAAGTGTTGTCGCTGGGAGAGGGTGAGGTTCGGGTAACGGGCAAACTGAGACGCCATCTCTTGCCACCGATGTCGCTCTATCAGCGGCAAAAAAGATGGGGTTTTTCCGAACTCCAGACTTAAGAATTCACTGAAACGATATTGTTTCCCCATTAAGTCTGTAAAGCCCCGCTCTGCCTCGACTGAAAGGGCTTTCTGCAATCGCAGCCAATCCGGTGATTCTATTTGCATCTTCTCTCCCCTTTTTTGTTAATTGCTAGTAGCGAATGGCTGATTACCCGCCAATAGCCGTCCTCACCCGGATATTGTCAATCCTTACGACGATTCCCATTATTCTTCAAACCAACAGGCACGCCAAGCCGCTTCTGCCGCAGCCACAGTGCGCTCTCGTTGCTTCTTCTGAAATTCTCGGCGCAGGGTGCTAAGCCGTGCGCTGAGGGTCCGAATCTGGTTGCGTCCTGCCATTACCGTTGAATCAGCAAATTCAATCTCAGATAACCGCAGATGGATGGCGATAATCGGTATTAAAGGAGAGTTTTGTAAAGTCGGGAGATTTGACGTTTCTACCGGCTCATTTTCTATTTGAACCACAAATTTTAAAAGATTGGGGCGTCCCACCACAGGCTCACCAGATGGCTCCGCTCTAACAGCAGCTTCCAGAACAGCTTCCGGAAAGTTTTTCGGTAATATCCCCACTTCCTGTAGTAGACGATTGCTTTGGCAAGAAAGAGCGAGCAAGGTTTCGCTCATGGCGTTTTCCACCGCTTCCTGCCATCGAGCCAAATCCTCTGGGTTGTTTGTCGGGACGTTAGAAAAGGTAAAGCGACTGGTTGAGCGATCGCGATCGCTATTGAGACTTGGGGTGTCGAGAGTGTCTTGTGGTGCTAGCATCTCGATGGCTAAGTCATCAGTCGGGGTAGGGAAATCCTCTTCTGGAGAGGGTTCTTGGGATAGTCCCCCGCGCGATGTTTCCGCGGGACGGCTTCTTTCAAGGTTTCGCAGTTGGGGTTGAGCAAGCCTTGCCTGTTGCTGAAGGTTCTGTTGCAATTGTTGTCGTTCTCTAAGAGACAGACTCAGAAACGCTTCCGGATAGACTTGGGTGCAAAGATAATAACTCGCCACGATCAACTGCTGCCGCATGGCTTGTCCTAAGGCAGTCAGATAATCGTTGTAGGTATCGTGGAATTCTAGAGCGATCGCTTTGATTGCTTCTTCCAGCGCTGCCATATCCCGCTCAATTTCCTCTACTCTTCTCGCCATTGCTGCTTACATCTGTCAATCGGGACGGTACGGGCGTACAGATGTACTTCCCTACTTTAGAATACTGATTCCTCGTCATTCGGTCATTCGGTTATTCGTCTATCGGTCAGAAGCAACAGACGAATCCCTATTGACTAACGACTCATAATAACGCGATGTAGAACTAACTTTGAGATCGACCCTAAACCACTTCCCTGGTATCAAAGAGCCTCTAATCGCCCCTCTCCTTGCCGCCGATACCCTACTCCCCTATAACCTTTGAAATGCCTACCTAAAGAGCTTTAAAGCGATCGCCTTTGTGATAATTTATTCGTGAAACGGTATCCGATAGATAGGCAGTAGTGTCAGGGCGTGGCAAAAAAGCTACCGATTCTCCATTTCCCTCCCTGTCGGTTCGCTGAAATTCACCGATTTAGCCGCCTCTATTCTGATAACGCTGCTTCTCCGATCAACGGCAGCGTCACCGTAAAACTCGTGCCGACTCCGACTTCACTCATCATTGAAATCTCACCCCCATGTGCCTCCACACACTTTTTGACCATCGCTAACCCCAACCCAGTCCCAGGAATTGTGCCGACGTTTCTAGCACGATTGAAAGGCTGAAACAGCCGAGGTTGATCTTCTTTGGGAATGCCAATTCCTTGATCTTGAATCCGAAAGACGACTGTTTTCTCGTGGCTTCTTAGTTCAAAACGCACTGTGCCGCCTTCCGGTGAATACTTAATCGCGTTAGCGAGTAAATTATCTAAAATATGCCGCAGTAGGGTTTCATCCCATAACGCCTCTCCCAAGTCCTCTTGACAAGTGAAAATAAGTTGATATTTGTCAAGTGTAAAGAGTTGCAACTCTTCGACCAATTTGTGACAGAATGATTTCAAATCAAGGGGAATCAGTTGGCACTGAAGTTGCCCTGAATCAGCTTTCCCGATAAACGTAATTTCATCTAATAGCTGAGCCAGATTTTTAATTGCTGAACGAATCAGTTTGAGATGAGTATTTTTTTTCTCATCGCTCAGTTTTTGATCGTAGTCTTGGAGCAATCCAGCAGAAAGGAGAATCCTATTCAGGGGATTGCGG
This sequence comes from Trichocoleus sp. ST-U1, assembly GCF_039961835.1. Classification (NCBI taxonomy): domain Bacteria; kingdom Bacillati; phylum Cyanobacteriota; class Cyanophyceae; order Leptolyngbyales; family Trichocoleusaceae; genus Trichocoleus; species Trichocoleus sp. ST-U1. Next base: position 41,625 of record NZ_JAMPJZ010000012.1, on the reverse strand, counting down.
AAATCGTGAGAAAGCATAGAAACAAATTCAGATTTAGACTGATTGATTTCTTTGGCTTTCACTAGCTCAGCCGTTCGTTCCTGAACTCGGATTTCTAACGCCTCATTAACTGTTCGTAATGTTTCCGAAACCTGCTTTCGCTCAATTGCATAGCACAAAGAGCGCACTAGCACCTCTACATTAACTTGGCGCTTAACCAGATAATCTTGTGCCCCCTGTCGGACTGCTTCTATCGCTAATTCATCGTCATTCGTATTTGTCAGCACAACAATCGGTAAGCCAGAAGCGTGGCTGTTTAGGGGAGCTAGAGAACACAAACCTTCACTGTCAGGTAGGGTCAGATCCAACAAAATTACATCAAAGCAATCTTCATTGAGTCGATTGAGCGCTTCCCTCAATCGTTTGACATGCACCAGACTAAACTGTTTGAACTTGGCTTGTTTCAGAAGCTCTTGCAGGAATCTGGCTTCTGCCAAGTTATCCTCAATCAACAAGATTTTTATTGAGCTTCCAGGCATAATTTTCTGGGATCTCCCCTCCCCTCCTGTTCCCGCTCGGCAACTGCTTGCATTTTAACAAGATACGAAAATTTCTTGTCATCATTCCGATGGCAGGGTAACAGTTTCCAGCCAAAACTCTTCAATTCCTTTAACAATTTTAAAGAGCTGGCTGAGGTTGCGGGATTTGGTGATGTAGCAATTTACGTGCAAGTCATAGCTGTGGAAAATATCATCTTCATTTTTAGAAGTTGTCAGCACTACTACTGGGATGCGTTTCAGCTTGGGGTCGGCTTTAATTTCCGCCAAGACTTCTCGACCATCCTTCTTCGGCAAGTTCAAATCCAGCAAAATCAGGTCAGGGCGAGGTGCATCAGCATACTCGCCCTCTTGGCGCAAGAAAGCCATCGCATCCACACCATCTCTGACTGTCACGACTTGGTGTGGGAGCGAGCTATTTTTTAAGGCTTCTTGGATTAAGCGGATATCGGCTTTATTGTCCTCGACTAAAAAGATTGTTTTGTGGTTTTCTTCCGTTTCTACGCTCACGATCGCGTCCCCCTACTGGAATCGTAAAGTAGAATGTTGCACCCTGACCTAATTGGGACTCGACCCAGATGCGCCCTCGGTGACACTCAACAATCTTTTTGCAAATTGCTAAACCCATTCCTGTACCTTGATACTCATCCCGCGTATGCAAACGCTGAAAGATAACAAAAATGCGATCGCTAAACTGCGGATCGATGCCAATCCCGTTATCCCGTACTGAGAATAGCCACGCATCCTCTAGTCGAGAAGCTCCTACATGGATTTCTGGCGGTTGCTCGCTGCGGAACTTGATAGCATTGCCAATCAGGTTCTGGAACAGTTGCATCAACTGGGTGCTATCTGCCATAACCGTCGGCAAGGGATCGTGAGCGATCGCAGCTCCCGTTTCCGAGATGCGTCCTCGCAAATTAGCCAAGGCGCGGTCTAAAGCCGTGTCCACCCCTGTCATTTCAAACTCGATAGCCTGCATATCCACCTTAGAGTATGCCAGCACGTCATCAATTAGCGTCTGCATTAAGCTGACTCCCTCAACAGTGAAGCCAATGAATTCCTTCGCGTCTTCGTCGAGTTGCTCTAGATAGCGCATCTCCAAAAGTTGTACGTAGTTCGCTACCTGATTGAGTGGCTCTTGCAAGTCATGGGAGGCGACGTAAGCAAACTTTTTCAGCTCAGCATTGGAACGTTCTAAATCTTGAGCTAATTGGGCAAGTTCATCAGCTTGGCGCAGCACAATGTTAATAATTGCCTTTCTGAGTTCAAGTGCGGCTTTAATTTCTACCTGTTTCCAGGGTAAAGACGTTAAGCGAACCGTTTCTTTCCACAGCTCAAATGATTTGCGAGGACACAGACGAATATTTCCCTCTGACTGGTTTACTTCAAACGCCTTATTTGGGTCGCCACCCCAATTCACGGTTTGAATCACTTCCGGTCGAAACCACAAAACATAGTTATTCTTAGAAATCGGAATCGCTAATAAGCCACTGGCAACGTTTTTGAAACTTTCTGCATCTGGATAAATCTGAGGTAAGGAATCGCTATAGAAGACTTCTTCCTCGACGTTATTCTTTAGCCATTGGACTAAAAAGTTGAGTTCTTCTTCTGTGGGAGTCTCACCAACCATCGTGCAATCCCCGCCAAAGCACACGGCAGCACCTTTAGCGTTAGCAAGCTCCAGCAGATTCGGTTGGTGTTTAACTAAACCATCAATAAAGTTTTCTTCTTGAGACATATATTCAACCAAGGCTGATTGGATATATGCCAGCTTCATGCGATAGCCGTAATCTTCAGTTTCTTCTCTGGTTGATATTTCTGAAAAGATGACGCGCCCCAAGAATTCGCAAGCTTTCCGCAGCTCATAAGAAACATACTTTGGGGACTGATGATGGCAAGCAATCAGTCCCCAAAGTTTTTGATCTTTCATCAAAGAAATTGTCAGAGAAGCACCCACACCCATATTGTGCAAGTACTGGATATGACAAGGAGACGCGCTTCTAAGAATAGAGTTCGTTAAATCAAGCGGACGCTGATTAACTGGATTAAGAATCGGAAAAAGTTCAGCAGATTGAGAAGTGGCATCCGGGATTAACCTGATCCAATTCGAGGTAAATAACTTTCTAGCTGGTTTAGGAATATCTGATTCTGGGAAGTGGAGACCTAAGTAAGGCTCCATACTTTCTAGTTTTTCTTCAGCGAGGACAGATCCATGCCCATCGTCATCAAACTTATATAGCATCACCCTGTCAAATCCGGTGACTTTTCGCACCTCTTTCACAATGATTTGACAAAAGTCACCCAGAGTTGATGTTTTTTCTAACTGGTTGATAGAGGCTCTGGCTAGATGATAAAAGCTTAAGAAGGGGATATTTTCTTGGGAAATCGCAGGTTCTAATTCCAAAATTAAAAATCCATCTGCATTCCGGTGGAAAATGCCATCAAAGACTAAATACTCATCGCCTTTTCTTCTAGCCCAAATCTTGATAGGGTTGATAAAATCAAGATTTTCTTCTAATAGTCCTGCTTTAATTCTGTCTACTTGGAATGGGTCGAGAACTTCTTCTAATTTCTTTTGCAGCATATTTTCGGGGGAGATTCCGAAAACTGTGGATATATTGCTGCTAACTTGTAATATTGTTAACTCAGGTTCTGCGAGAACGAAAATTATTCCGTGAGGCTGAACTTTACTAGCATTATGAATGGGTGCTTCTTTCAAGCTAGTTATATTAATCCCTGGCACTTGTAAATTGATTTCCATTACGATCCTTCCTTTTTTCTGGAACTATCAGAAGTAGATTATCTATAGGATTGAATACCCTAAAAGGATTTCCCGCACCAGCTAAATGTCCCTTTCGTAGCGCTGTATTACTGGCAAATAGTCAGCTCGATCCTGAACTCCAAGATACAATGCTTGTCTATTTAGGGGCTGAAAAATTTCGTTACTTTTCTAGTGAGTTTGCACTCCTCAACGGTGTTTCCCAGTGTCCCCTTAATCTGCTCGCGCTCAAAAGTCTAGCACAAGGATCGAGGCAACACTCCTAAGGAGGATGTTAAGAATTCCACCAAAACAAAAAGTTTTTCTGCTTTTAGTGTTTCTGTCTTTATAAAGAGTTTCCAAGGTGTTAATTTGTTGAGATATATAGAATGGGAATATCGTGCCTACAAGCGCTGAAAATCTCTTGAAAATAAAGATAAAAAAAGACAGGTTTCCATCATGGAAACCTGTCTTTCCTAGGGATTCAGCCAGAAAACTTGCTGATTAATTGCCGCCCATTTGAGCTGCAACTTCCTCAGCAAAATTGCTTTCTTTCTTTTCCAGTCCTTCACCGAGAATAAATCGGACGAAGCGACGGACTTGGATGTTTTCACCTAGCGTCGCAATATTTTGCTTGATCAACTCTTCCACCGTGATACTTTGGTCACGAATGTAGGGCTGATCGACCAAGCTCAACTCTTGCAGGCGTTTGTCAATTCGACCCTGAACAATCTTTTCTTTGATGTTCTGCGGCTTGTTGCCTAGGTCATCCCGCCCCATTTCGATTTCTTTTTCCTTCTCAACGATTTGAGCGGGAATGTCGCCAACCTTCACGTATTCAACGTTGGGGCAAGCTGCAATCTGCATGGCTATGTTCCGCACCAGAGTTTGGAAGGCTTCGTTGCGGGCGACAAAGTCTGTCTCGCAGTTCACTTCCACCAGGACGCCGACTCGACCTCCGGTATGGATGTAGCTACCGACGAGTCCTTCTGAGGCTTGGCGATCGCCTTTTTTCCCAGCGCTAACCATTCCCTTTTGACGCAGCCATTCAATGGCTTTGTCCATATCGCCATCGGTTTCTTTTAGCGCTTTTTTGCAGTCCATCATGCCGACACCAGTTTTTTGGCGCAGCTCGTTCACGAGTTTTGCAGATATTTCCGCCATTTCCTCAGTTCCTAACTAAGAATTGATGTTCTAACGCTGAATTATCCCTCGGTTTCTTCTTCCTCTTCATCAGGAACCGAGTCGATTTCCTCGTATTCGATATCGTCTTCAGCGCCTTCGTAATCTTCGTAATCCTCTTCTGCTTCTGCGTCTAGCTGACCGTGACGACCTTCATAGATAGCGTCTGCCAACTTACCCACTATTAGCTTAATGGAGCGGATAGCATCGTCATTGGCTGGAACGGGAATATCCACTACATCCGGGTCGCAGTTTGTATCCAGCAGCGCGACGATAGGAATCCCCAGTTTTTGGCATTCTTGAACTGCATTATATTCCCGGCGCTGATCCACGATCACGACGATGTCGGGAACTTTCCGCATTTGCTTAATCCCGCCGAGGTATTTCTGCAATTTGGTCATTTCCCGGCGCAGCATCGAAGCTTCTTTCTTGGGCAGTAAGTCGAGGACTCCGGTTTCTTCCCGGCGTTCCAAATCTTTTAGGCGCTCTACCCGTGTTTTAATTGTCGTCCAGTTGGTGAGCATTCCCCCCAACCAACGTTGGTTGATGTAGTAAGAACCACAACGAGCGGCTTCTTGAGCCACAATTCCTGCGGCTTGACGCTTGGTACCGATGAAGAGAACCTTCTTGCCCTGTTCTGCGGCGGTTCGCATATAGGTGTAGGCATCTTCCATCAGCTGGGCAGTCTGAACCAAGTCGATGATGTGGACGCCATTGCGGGACGTATAGATGTATGGAGCCATTTTTGGGTTCCACCGGCGGGTCTGGTGCCCAAAGTGAACACCCGACTCCATCATCTGAGCCAAAGAAACAACTGACATATTTATTTTCCTTTCGGGTTAATCCTCCATCCAGGCGTATTTCCAGCGGAAACACCCGAAACCCTGAATGTGCGGAATGTACGAATTTAGACAACTCTTCCAGTTTATCAGAGTTCTAAGGGCTTTGATGGGAAAATTTGCAGGAAAAACATTGAAAAATAGGCTAGCACAGTTGCGGTAGCCGATTTCTAGATATTTGGCAAGGAAAATATTAAAAGATTAGCGATCGCGCAAAATAAATCGCTCACTCGCATACTTGGCAGTACAAGCTGTAAATTATGCTTTTTGCCTAGCTTCAGCGTAGGCTGCATAAACACCTTGAACGTTGTACCAATTAAGGAAAATTCGAGCAATTTCTAAGGCTAATTGGGGTTTACCTTGATTAATCAGCCATTGCAAAAAGGGTGCCATTGTGCGCTCGTTGAGTCTGCCACCGATGGAAAGAAGACCCCAGAGGATGCGGTGAAGGAGGGTCATTTGAATCATCATTTTGACATCCCAGGTAGGGTGCTTTTGATAGAATAAAACGCCCATCCGTCCCCGTTGGATTTCTCGATCGATCATGGGGGGAATTTGTTCTAAGGCAAAGGGGGGGTGCCAGTGATAGCCGACTGCGGCTGGACATTTAATCAGTTTTAAACCCAATTGTTTGAGCCTGATGCCGAGTTCTAAATCTTCCCAGCCGTAAAGTTGAAAGCGGGTGTCAAATAATCCAGCTTTTTCGAGCCATTTACGAGCGATCGCTACATTCCCCGTGGCAAAGTAAGCAGCGGAAAAATCCGTAATTTTGTAGGGTTCCGAGGTGGGATTCTCGAAGTTATTGGTATTGATCACCCAACCGTAGGTGAAGAGGCGATCGCTTCCCAGGTTCTTTTCTCCCTCAACTAAGGCGTCGGCGTGTGCTTGGAGAAAATGCTCGGTAACGACTAAATCGCTATCAATAAAGATAATCGTGTCACCCTGAGCCTGTTCTACTCCCAGATTACGGGCGGCGGCTGGCCCTTGATGGTCTTGCAAGAGCGATCGCACATGAGGAAATTCAGCGGCGTGTTGGGATAACCACTCCAACGTGCCATCCGTCGAACCATCATCCACCAGCACCACTTCATAGCCGCTGACGACGCTACCAGCACTCAACTGCTGGTGTTCCATTGCTCTAAGGCATTTTTCTAGAATCGGCTTGCGGTTATAAGTTGGAATGACAACGCTAAAAAACACGATTTCCCCCGGATGACAACACTTTTAGTATCTCTCAAAGAACTGTAAGCCAATGAACAGAAAGCATTTTCATCTATCCCTTGGTGCCCCAGATGACTATGGCTGTAGATTAATCTGTGCTATTCCTGACAAGACTTGGCATAGATTAGTTGCATAATAAGAACTCGTTGTTTTGCGGAAGTGAGAGATCAATGGGTCGTGCTACCAAAGTTGTGCTGGCATATTCAGGGGGAGTCGATACCTCCGTCTGCATCCCATACCTGAAGGAGGAATGGGGAGTTGAAGAGGTAATTACCCTGGCGGCGGATTTGGGACAGGGAGACGAACTAGAGCCAGTCCGGGAAAAAGCGCTAAAATCGGGTGCTAGCGAATCGCTGGTTGCCGATGCTACAGAAAGTTTTGTCAAAGATTATGCGTTTCCAGCGATTCAAGCGAACGCTCTCTATGAAAATCGCTATCCCCTCCAGACTGCTTTGGCACGTCCGCTGATTGCCAAACTTTTAGTCGAAGCGGCTGAAAAATACGGTGCGGATGCGGTGGCGCACGGATGCACGGGGAAGGGCAATGACCAAGTTCGGTTTGATGTATCGATTGCGGCGCTGAACCCAGATTTGAAGGTGTTGGCACCAGCGCGGGAATGGGGGATGAGCCGAGAGGAAACCATCGCTTATGGTGAGCGTTATGGGATTCCTTCGCCCGTGAAAAAGAAATCTCCCTACAGTATCGATCGCAATTTATTTGGTCGCAGCATTGAAGCGGGACCCCTAGAAGATCCTTGGACGGAACCGCTAGAAGAAATCTATGCGATGACCAAAGCGATCGCTGACACGCCCAATGAGCCAGAATACGTTGAAATTGGCTTTGAAAAAGGCATCCCGATCTCCCTCAACGGTGAAGCTTTGCCGCCTGTCGCGCTAATTACGAAACTCAACGAAATTGCCGGAAATCACGGCGTTGGGCGGATCGATATGATCGAAAACCGCCTAGTGGGTATCAAATCGCGGGAAATCTATGAAGCCCCGGCTTTAATGGTTTTAATTCATGCCCACCGCGACTTAGAAAGTCTCACCTTAACCGCAGATGTGACCCACTACAAGCGCGGTATCGAAGAAACTTATACTCAGCTAGTTTATAACGGTCTTTGGTATAGTCCGCTCAAAGCCGCCCTGGATGCCTTCATTCAACAAACACAGGAGCGGGTATCGGGAACGGTGCGAGTTAAACTTTTTAAGGGCAACTCGATGACTGTGGGGCGTAAATCTGAGAAGTCCCTTTACAGCCCAACGTTAGCAACTTATGGGGCTGAAGACCAGTTTGACCATAAAGCTGCTGAAGGATTTATCTACGTTTGGGGATTACCGACTCGCGTTTGGTCGCAAAAAGCGAGAGGTTAGTTTGAAAGTTTTGAGTTTTGAGTTTTGAGTTTTGAGTGAGAAAACACATTCTTTTCATTCAAAACTTAATCGCTCATCACTCAAAACTTTTTCTAATCTCCCTCGATTGAACGCTTGGCTTCGCGGGACTCTAGCCACAGAGGAACGGCAATCCAGGCAATCAACAGGAATAACGCGATTAAACCAAATTGAGCGACCCACACAACTAATTGTTCCAGGGGTACCAGTCGCCCTGCGAAAAAGGACAACGTGACCATTACCGATGCCCAAGCAGTCGCCCCAGCTATGTTATAAGCCATAAACTTGAGGAAGGGCATTTGGGCAATTCCAGCGAGAGGACTGGCGACAATTCGCAGCACAGCCAGGAAACGACCGAGAAACACTGTTTTTCCGGCGTTCTCGCTCACTTGTTGCTTGAGTTGTAAGAGTTTTTCTTCGCGGATGCGGAAAAATCCCCCAACTTTCACCAGCAGGGGCCAGCCGCCTTTTCTGCCAATCCAGTAACCGCAAGTACCACCGACAACTGCACCAGCGATCGCACTCCCTAGCACGAACCAGTAACTCAGTTCCTTACTTCCCGCCAAGAAACCCCCGGCAAGTGTAATCGTTTCACCAGGGATGGGAATGCCAAGATTTTCCAGCAAAATCCCCAAAAAAACTGCCCAGTAACCGTAGTGGTGGGCAATTTCTTTGATATTCTCCACAGATACAAATTCTAAAGACATTTATCTGGGTCTTTACATAGATTCATACTTCTATGATAGTGGCTCGATCCGCTCAGGATGTCAATCAGGGCGGCAAATCTTGAGATTGTTATCGAGACGGCTACGGGCGAGGATTTTGCCCCTAGCACTCAAGGGCGATCGCACTCCTCTTCATCGGCAAATAGGCAGCCCAATATCTTTCTTGAGGAAATAAGGATTAAACAGGCGAGTTTACGTCTTTTTCGATTTGCTGCTTCGCCTTAAAAAAACATTTTCAGCAGGTATACCGACGGACAGATGCCAAATTTTAATTTTATTCTTATTAAGACTGTTAAAAAGTAATGCTCGTCAGGACTCAAACCAAAAACCAGTTGTGAGTGAATTTGCAACTGTGACTGAGTGAGGACTTCTCTAGCTTTACCCTTGAGGAGAGGAACTCTAAGATAGAGGTATTTTGTTTCTAATATTATTTTATGTCTAAAGACTCAATAAAAGTGCTTTTAATTGAGGATGACGAGGACGACTATATTCTGACGCGCGATCTCCTCTCAGAAATTGAGCGAGAAAAGTTTGATCTCGAATGGGTAGATAGTTATGATGCTGCTTTAGAAAAGATTCAGATGCATCAACATGATGTCTATTTAGTGGACTATCGTCTTGGCGCACACAACGGCTTGGAATTGTTACAAGAAGCCATTTCAACTAATTGTAAAGCGCCGATCATCTTGCTGACCGGGCAAGGAGATCGGGAAGTAGACTTTGCAGCAATGAAAGCGGGAGCTGCCGATTACTTAGTTAAGGGGAAGATGGACGCGCCGCTATTAGAGCGGGCGATCCGCTACTCGATCGAGCGAGTCAAAACGTTAGAGGCGCTGCGGGAGAGTGAATCGCGGCTAGAGAATATTCTTGGTTCGCTCGATGACAGCGTATGGTCGGTTTCAGCCATCACTAGGGAGCCGATTTACATCAGTCCGGCGGCGGCGGAAATTTATGGTCGTCCAGTCTCCCAGTTTTTCGAGCGCCCGAACCTCTGGCTGGAGGTGATTCACCCAGAGGATCGAGAACGAATAGAAGCGATGACGCAAGCGTTACTCCAAGTCGGTGCAGCAGACGAAGAGTATCGTATTTTCCGACCGGACGGGGAAGAGCGTTGGATTCGCAATCGCGCTCATCTAGGGCGTGACGCGAATGGGAATGTCATCCGAATCGATGGTTTGGCTGCCGATATTACCAAACGCAAGCAGGCAGAAGAAGCCTTGCGGTCAGCTATGCGCGAAAACAGCCAGCTAGCGGCGGCGATCGCTAACCTGACAACTGGAGTTACAATCACCGATCCAACTTTACCTGACAATCCAATTATCTTTGTCAATCCTGCTTTTACTGCCATCACCGGCTACTCGGCGGCGGAAGTGATGGGTTCTAATTGCCGCTTTCTACAAGGGAAAGATACCGATTTCACTGTTGTGAAAGTGATGCGAGAAGCGATCGCATCAAAGCAACCGATTATGTGTGTAGTCCTGAACTACTGCAAAGATGGGACACCGTTCTGGAATGAACTCACCATCAACCCAGTTTTTGATAACGAAGGGAAACTCATCAACTTCATCGGGTTGCAGAACGACATCACGGTTCGCAAGCAAACCGAAGAGGCAATTGAACGACTGCGCCACCAAAACGAACTAATTCTCAACTCAGCCGGTGAAGGAATTTATGGTTTGGATATTCATGGAAACGCCACCTTTGTTAATCCAGCTGCTGCGAGAATGCTGGGATGGGAAGTTGAAGAACTCATTGGCAAACCCTTGCATTTTATTTGCCACCATTCAAAAGCCGATGGCGCTCCTTATCCGCGAGAAGCGTGTCCAATTTATGCAGCCTTTAAGGATGGCACAGTTCAACAAATAGAAGAAGAAGTCTTTTGGCGAAAAGACGGTACGAGCTTTCCCGTTGAATACATCAGCACCCCGATTCGAGAAAATGGTCAGTTGGTGGGTGCAGTCGTTACCTTCCAAGATATTACCGAGCGCGTAGGGGCAGCTACCAAGGCCGCCCAGACCCAGGAGGCTTTGCGTGAGAGTCAAGAACGTTATGAACTCGCCGTTTCTGGTGCTAACGACGGACTTTGGGACTGGAATTTAAAAACAAACGAAATTTATTTTTCTCCCCGCTGGAAATCCATGCTGGGCTGCGAGGAGAGCGAAATTAGCAATACGCCTGATGCCTGGTTTGAGCGAGTGCATCCTGAGGATATCGAGCAGTTGAAAGGGCAGATTTCTTTACATCTGGAAGGGCTGACCCCCCATTTTGAGAACGAACATCGCATACTACACAAAGACGGAACATACCGTTGGATGCTAATCCGGGGGATGGCTGTACGAGACACGAATGGGAAAGCCTCTCGCATGGCTGGCTCTCAAACTGACATCACCGAGCGCAAGCAAGTTGAGAAACAACTCCTCCATGATGCTTTTCATGACGTGTTGACAGGCTTACCAAACCGAGCCTTGTTTAGGGATCGGTTGGGACAGGCAATTGAACGGTCAAAACGAACCAGTGACTATTTCTTCGCCGTCCTTTTTCTAGATATTGATCGCTTCAAGGTGATTAATGACAGCTTGGGACACATGATTGGCGATCAATTGCTGGTAGCGATCGCGCAGCGGTTGAAAGCTTGCCTGCGGGGTGGAGATACAGTTGCACGGTTAGGTGGAGATGAGTTCACCATCCTGCTCGACGATGTCAAAAATATCAATAACGCCACTGACATTGCCGAGCGCATCCACTTAGAACTTATGCATCCTTTCAGCCTTAACGAGCAAGAGGTATTCACGACAGCAAGCATCGGCATTGCCATCGGGGGTGGTTCGCAAAGCGCCCCAGCAATCGGATATGACTGTCCGGAAAATCTCCTGCGCGATGCTGACACCGCAATGTATCGTGCCAAATCGATGGGGAGAGCGCGTCATGAAGTCTTTGATACCACCATGCATACCCGCGCGGTGGCACTCTTGCAACTGGAAAACGACTTGCGGCGTGCGATCGAGCGGGATGAATTTCAGCTTCACTATCAACCCATTGTGTCATTGACAACTGGCAGGCTTGACGGGTTCGAGGCGCTTGTACGCTGGCAGCATCCGGAGCGCGGTTTAATCTCTCCAGCGGAATTTATTCCCATTGCCGAAGAAACAGGTTTAATTGTTCCCATTGGGCTGTGGGTACTCTACAATGCATGTTACCAAATGTATGATTGGCAGCAATTTTATCCAGAATTACTATTAACAATCAGTGTTAATCTTTCCAGCAAACAGTTTTCACAACCAGATTTAGTCAAGCAAATCGATCAAATTTTGCGGGAGACTCGCCTGGATGCGCGAAGTTTGAAGTTAGAAATTACTGAAAGTGCAGTTATGGAAAACGCAGAATCGGCAATCAAAATGCTTTTCCAACTAAAAGCTTTAGGCGTGCATCTGCATATTGATGACTTCGGCACTGGCTATTCATCCTTAAGCTATCTGCATCGGTTTCCCATCGATCAGTTAAAGATTGATCGTTCTTTTATTAGTAGAATTGGGGCGAAAGACGACAGTTTAGAAATTGTCCGTGCTATCGTGACCCTGGCTCATACTTTAGAGTTAAATGTGACAGCAGAAGGGGTGGAAACAGCCGAGCAACTCTTTCAACTGAGAGAAATGGAATGCGAATATGGGCAAGGATATTTTTTCGCTAAACCCTTAACTCAAGAGTCAGCAAAAGAATTAATTGTTACAACACAGCAGCTTACCACCGATTTCAATTATTTTGCCTCAATCTTTGCAAAACCTCAATAATCTTATGTGCGCTGAGTAGATGACTGAAATTTAGTATTGCTTAATGTTAGGTTTTGCCAAGGCGAAACCTAACTAGGCATTCTGCAAAACTATATTTTATAGTGTTGAGTTTTCCGCTTCATTTTCCTTTAGTGGCAATTCAACAATCTCAAACCAGTATTTTCCCAAAGCTTTCATCACAGAAACTAGAGATTCAAATGTGACTGGCTTAGCAATGTACGAGTTTGCGCCTAAACCGTAAGAACGATAGATGTCTTCCTCAGCCTTTGATGTAGTCAGCACGACGACTGGAATAGGTCGCAGTTCGGGATCGGCTTTAATCTCCTGGAGAGCCTCCCGCCCATCCTTTTTAGGCATATTCAGATCCAGCAGAATTAAACCTGGACGGGGCGATTTTATTAACTGAGTATACTTACCCCGATGGTAAAGATAATCCATCAGATCCTCACCATCTACAACAAAGTGTAGATCGTTAGCGAGTCGGCATTCTTCTAATGCATCCTTTGCTAGCAGCCGATCGTCTTCATCATCGTCAGCCATCAAGATGGTAATTAATTTTCCAGCTTTATTCACAGCGTTTTACTCACACCAAATTCCAGTACTTTCGCATAATTTGCAGTCGCGAAAAAAGGCTTGCTTTCTGAGATTGATCAGCAAAAATCTAAAATTTAAAATTCCAAAATCTATCACCTAGATTGCTTAACAGGTAGCGTGACAATGAATGTCGCCCCCTCCCCTAATATGCTTTTTGCTGTGATAGTACCACCATGACGCTCGACTATTTTACGGCAGATCGCTAAACCAACTCCCGTTCCTTCATACTCGTTACGACCGTGTAGGCGTTGGAAAACTGTGAAGATCCGATCCAGATACTTTTCGTCAAAACCAATGCCATTATCTTCGACCATAATTTGACACATGGGACGAGCTGATAAGTCTTGTGTCCAAAGCTGCTCGCCCCTCTCTAGTAATTGACTCCAAATCTTGACGACGGGTGCTTCTTCCTGACGCCGAAACTTCAGCGCATTGCTAATCAAATTCTGTAATAATTGCCGCATCTGCGACGGATCAGCATCAATCGTTAGCAGCTCGCCAATTTCTACTTGTGCGCCTACCTTCTGGATATGCACCTCCAAATCAGACAAGACCTCTTGTAGCACGTTGGTGATATTGACACGAGTAAAAGGCTGAGCTTTGCTTGTCACCCGCGAGAAGGCTAGGAGGTCATTAATAAGAGTTTGCATCCGTTGCGCCGCTTTTTGCATCCGCTCTAGGTAGTCCTTCCCCTCATTAGTTAGGGATTCCCCGTATTTGAGTTTGAGGCGATCGCCAAAGGCTTGAATTTTCCGCAATGGTTCCTGCAAGTCGTGGGAAGCGACGAAGGCAAAGTCTTGCAATTCCCGGTTGCTTTGTTCCAATTTGAAGGTATAAGCTTTTAATTTTTCCTCTGTTCGCTGTCGTTCGGCAATTTCAGCTTCGAGTTCTGTATTAATAATTAATAATTTTTGGGTACGTTCTTGCACCCGTTCTTCGAGCATTTCATTGGTGCTTTTGATTTCCCAAAACTTTTGATTAAGGGTCGCAGCCATTGACTTGAAGTTGCGAACTAGAGCGTCCAGTTCTGTCACCGAACTATTAGGCCAATCGATTAATTCTTGCTCTGAAAGTTTATGAGGCAGATTTGTCGTTACTTGCGCTAGTTTTGAGAGGGGGCTAACTAAGCTGCGGCTTAGAAGGGTTGCAAAGATGAGCGCGATCGCTGAAATTAGCATCAAAATCGCTAAACTATTGGTATGAACGCGCTCTATATGGCGGACGTTTGGTGTCGCAGACAATTCTGCAATGAGAGTCCAAGGAAGTTGGCTATCAATCGGAGTCTCTTGCACAAAGAACGAATTGTTCCAACGCACCATGACAAGCCGACTGCCACTTATCGGTAGCCACTGATAAGTCATCGGCGCAATTGGACGAATTTCACCATCCTTACGACGATCAAATGTTTGCATTGCTACTCGCTCAGACAGAGTACTAGCAATTACAGATTTTCTGCGATCGACGAGAGTAATTTGCAGTCCCCGCTCGTCAACATTTGATTTTAGGAGTTCGTCAATACCGTTCAAATCGAGTTCTGCAATGACTAAACCACGGAAGCGATTATCTCTTAGCACGGGTACGCTGAGAATTACCTTTTGTCCGTTCACTACATCCGATAGAGTAGGTTGCAGAGTATTATTTATTTCCTTAAAGTAGGGTTTAACAGCAAGATTCAATCCAATAGTGGACTCTCCCGCTTCATTCTGTCGTGGTGAAGATGCAATTGCTTTACCTTCGGCATTGACTACATAAATCTCATGGAAATCTGGAAATGTCCGTCTAGCAAATTCTATACTTGACTGCAATGCATCCAATTTGGTAGGCTCATCAGCAGCAATCTGAGCAAATTCTTGAACTGCCTTTAGATGTTGCTGATGCCAAGAACGCATTTCAACAACTAAATCTATAGAAGCCGCCTTGAGTTCTGCATTAGCTGTTGTCTTGATGTTATCAATTACGCGGCGGCTGTCTAAAACCATAAGAATTAGAGTAGGAAAGAAGACAAAAGCTACTAACAAATTAAAAACAGTTTGTTGCAAAGAAAGCGTGCTAACTGCTTGAGGACGACCTAGCCATTTATGAATCGGTAAATGAGTCAGCATCAAGCTAGCAATTAAAGCATTGAAAATCCCGTTTACAGGCTGCTTTAACAAGATAATCAACGCTTGTGTAGTATCTACGTGCAAGATAATGGCATAAAATAGCCAAATGAGAGGCATCCCGATGAACAGCCAGAAAATTCCGTCTAGCAGCACGATATTCTGACGTAGACGATGAAACAATAAACTAACAAAGAATGCTTCAGCGGTAAAGGTAATTACCGTGTAGGGATGATGCCAAATAAAATAGGTACAAATGCCAGAAATGAAGCCTGCAAAAGTACCCCAACCTGTACCGTACAAAAATACTATAATCCAAACGGCAATGCTGCCAAATAGGAAATCTATATCGAAAAATAATGACCAACGGAAATAATTACCTAAATATCCGGCGACGATTAAAATACTTAGTCCAAAAGCGGCTTTGTTTCGGGCGTAAAACGGTGTTATTTTTGGGAGATAAGGACTTGAATTCATAACTACGGCTTGTTTTTCTTGATTGATGTTGAGCCAGATAAATTCTGTTAGAGCCAGTCGCTTTACTCACAAACTGGACTTCTTATTACCTCCCCTTTTTTGAGTGTAGTGGTGAGTGAGGGCGGGGATATAGGTAAGATGATATGTGTCTTCGCAAAACTAAAAAGGCATAAGAACTATTAAAGATTCCTAATTATCATGGCTAATATTTCATAAATTAATTCAGATTAATATGCTAATTATTAAGAAATGTGGTTTAGAGCGATCGCTTACCTAATCCCTACTACCATCTCCACCCGTTTCTCACCAGTTCTCTTCATTTTTGCCTACTTGCTAAGGGATCATTGCTGCAAGAAGATAAAAAAGCATTAGTTTATTAATTACTGCAATAACTCTAAAACAGCTCAGATTCTTAGCCAATTGTTACGCGGGTCGTCTGTATCTGAGCAATTATTGACAAGTCAACGATTTTTCTGAGTAAGTTCGACTCTATGCAGTCGCCTGAATTGCCTAAATGCAACAAAACGGCTACTGAGGCAAGCAGTAGCCGTCGCGTTAAAGTTTGTAAAACAGCGTAGCTTAGCGCAATCTGATTTAGATATTTTCAGGTTGGCACTAACTCGCCGGGACGCAACCGCGCCCATTTGCCGGTTTCCCGCTTAAAGCTGAGACAACCCACAACATCCCATTCCATCTCAATCATTTCCCCCTCGGTGCGGATATTGACATTGATGGTGGGTTCAGTGGCTTCAAAATCGGGATCTTCAGTTAGATGAGGCACCTGATGCTGCATTTCTACCGCATGATAGGTGGTGCAGCGGTCTACGTATTGGCAGTTAACACAAATACACATAGGACAGCCTCCAGAGGCTTTTCTGTTAATCTAGCTCAGTCAACACGTCTATTAATTACCTATTGGGTTGATTTTTATTGCAATGTGTCTTTGAGGCGAATAAATTCACAGACACACAAACGCTTGTTCCTGTGCGTGGACTCGGAAAATTATCTAAATGGGGTAAGTATACAGATGCACTTAAACACAGACACCTCTACCCTATCGCCAAAAACTTGGCCTTTTAGCCTGGAATTGCTCCCGGAACCCGCTTATATGGTGGGGGGTGCTGTGCGAGATGCTTTGCTGGGACGCCGCCGCGAGTACCGGGATCTAGATTTTGTCTTACTGGCAGATGCGGTAAAAACAGCGCGGAAGATTGCCAGTCGCTACAAAGCGGGGTTTGTGTTGTTAGATGCCCAGAGACAGATTGCCAGAGTCGTATTTGAGCAAGCAACCGTTGATATTGCCCAAGCCGAAGGGTCAAATTTAGAAATCGATTTGCAGCGGCGCGACTATACAATGAATGCGATCGCTTACAATCCTTACACTGGCGAACTCATCGACCCTCTTAGTGGCTATGCAGATTTGCAACAGGGCATCATTCGGATGGTTTCCCCCAAAAATCTGCAAGATGACCCTTTACGGCTATTAAGAGCGTACCGCCAAGCTGCCCAACTAAATTTTACGATTGAGTCGGATACCCAATCAGCAATTCGGCAACTTGCACCTTTACTGGGGCAAGTATCGGCAGAACGAGTGCAAGCAGAGTTTGCCTATCTCCTTAACACTTCTGAAGGCACTCCTTGGATAATTACTGCCGTTGAGGATGGTTTACTCGCAACTTGGTTTCCCAGTGCCTCAAGTCCCCAACCTCTCCCGAACCTTCCCCTGCAAACGGAGGGAACAATCGCGAGGTTAATAACTCCACCTCTTAGCCCCCTCCCCGTTGACGGGGAGGGGGTTTGGGGGAGAGGTTCCGAAAATGTCTCTACAATCTTGCCAGCAGTTGAACGTTCAGCGGTATTGCTGGGAGAAACATGGCATGAGTTAGCAATCTTTTTATCTAGCTTGGTAGGCGATACCTTAAAAACTTCTTGGTTGGGCATTGCGAAGCTGGCGATATTGTTGTCACCCGTGCCGGAAGCTGCTGAAACCCAATTATTGAATTTAAAATACAGCCGCGCTGAAATTCGCGCCATTACCACTGCACTCAAATTATTGCCGCAGCTGCAACCATCCCAGATGTCTTTAGGAGAGCAGTATTTGTTTTTTCGAGAAGCCGGACAGGTTTTCCCAGTCATCCTCGTTCTGGCTGTAGCCACTGGGATATCTGTCGCAGAATTGACACCCCTCATCAACCGCTATCTGACTCCTGACGACCCTGTTGCTCATCCCGCGCCCCTCATCACCGGCAAAGATTTGATCCAAACTTTCAATCTCCCATCTGGGCCACAAGTTGGTAAATTTCTCACCGCTATCGGACTCGCACGCGCTGAAGGTAAAATCTCTACTCCCGCAGAAGCCATAAAATTAGTTTCGCAACTACTGGAAGAGCCGTAAAACTTTTACAATACTTTTTGAGAATTATTTGGGCGTTATGAGTGGTTTGGTGAAAAATTTGATGTCTTGCAGACTCAAGCAAAAATGTAGGGTGCTAGGAGCAGCACCCTACAGTTCTTGTTGCTAAGGCGATTATTTGTGCCTTATCTTATCTCAGCAACTGTACCTAACGTCCTACTGACGAGTTAGGTTTAGGAGTTCTTTCGGGGACGCCAATAAGTCAACCGCCACGAAGAAAATTTTGCCTTGAGGATCGAGTAAGAACCGCCACGCAATGTTCATGCCAACGCTGGCACCGAACCAAGGAGTTTCTACTTTGCCTGTGACTTTATGCTGGGTATAGCCATCTTCTATGCGCTCAGAGACGCCTTTCTGTGGCATCATCTTGAGTCCCTGACATTCTTCGCGCATATATGCAGAAATCGCTGCACGACCGACAATTGGCTTCTGGAAGGGCGGTTGCAATGCTCCCTTTTCCGCAAATAGAGACACAGCCGCCTCAAAGTCAAATGCGTTCATGTTTTGAATATAGTTCAGCACTGTAGGCTCACTGATGCCATCAATACTGATCTTCGGACGAGAAGCTAGGGCGGTGGGTGCTATATAGGGATCTTCGGGTTTTGCGTAATCGTTGAGAGCCGGATCAAATCCCATGTTGATGACGGTATTCCGCAAAACTGTAATTTGCTGACCCGGATCGAGTTTCTTGATGGTTTCTAGGACTGCTGCGGCTTCAGGCGTCATTTGATATCCCGTTGGGATGGGAGCGACAATACCCTGTGCCATCAACTCTCCTAACTCATACCAAAAACCCAACTTGGTATTGACGCTGAAAGAAGAATAGGAACGGCTGATGGGAGTGTCAGCACGGTTAGCAAGATCCTCCATCACTTTCGTTTGGGCGGCAGCTGGCATCTGCTTAATTTGGGCTAGTAAACCTTCCGCTAGTATCATGCGGGCGGCTCCTGTGGCGGCGCGAGTAATTGAAACACCCATTTCGGTGTAGGCAAACCAGAGTAATGCCAGTTGATCGTCAACGCTGAGCTTATCGAAAGCTTCCGTGGTAGCTGGAACCGCATTAGCAATCTGAGTTCCAGGGAAAATGCCCTGTGCGGACTCAATCGTATAAGTCGTGGATGAAGTCATGGATGCATTATTTAGATTCGTTAAAACTATTAATCCAGAAACTTCTGGGTTACGAATCTTTGTCTCCTGTCTTAAAACATATAACAAAACATTACAAAATGTAAAGTTTTCTTTACATTGGGGGAGACAGAGGTCGCACCATCTAAGGCTGCCAAGAATCGGATTTATCCATACAGGGCCTAGGGTTGATGGCAATTTCCATCCCCCAAATGTTATGAAACGGTTTGTAAATACTGGTGTTTGATGAACGCTCTCGCCTTGAAAATCACTAGCAGCTAATGGCAGACAAGCAGCGATCGCTACTTTGGGCAGTTTGCTCTTTTGCCGTAACAGAGTTGTATTTGGCTGTGTAACGTTAAAACGGGCAATGCTAAGAGATCGCTTCTAAAAAACTTTCGCCGGGTAGCGATCGCTGCTTATCTTAGATAATTTGCCGCCATGCCCTAGCATTTGAGAGTAGCTGCTCAATTAAAGGAGCCTTTGCCTGGACGTAGCCTTCTCGATCTAGCCGGAATTGTACCGCTAACTCGCGCTTCAAAGCATCGTATTGCTTCGCTTTCTCTGGGTGCGCCCTGAGAAAATCGCGGAAGATCAGCTGGTTTTCCCAAACCTGATTTCCTCGTTTCACCAGATGGAGATGGTGAGTGCGGGGCATCCCTTTGCGAAAGAAGTGCCGTCCTGGAACACCCAACTCACCTTGGTAGAGATAGCCGAGTGTTTCGACAGATGTAATCTGATCGACGCTGGGTGGTAACTCCTCCAAGCCTACGAGAATATCAATGATTGGTTTAGCTGCTAATCCTGGCACTGAGGTACTGCCAATATGGTGGATGTCCAAGACAGCATCACCGAGGGCGTGGAGAATTTGGAGTTTTTCCTCCTCAAATTGGATAGGCCAATTGGTATCGTAATCAACCACTTGGATAAAATCTTGCATCGGTTTAAATTAACTCCTTAGCGATCGCTCCTACCGGATATTTGCTGGAGGGCTTCTAAAAAACTTTCCCCCGGCAAGCTTCGCATTTCCATCTGTTGATTAATCTTGACGGCGGCGGCTAATCCAGAATTCATCGCCCCTTCTACCAAGTTTCCCCCGCACCAATCGCCACAACAAATTAGGGGCAATGGTGTCCCAGCGTCCAGCCAATCTTGATGCAAAGGACGACTGGGGAAAGCATAGCGCCAGCGATGAATTTGAAACCATTCGGGAGAATCCAGCCACGGAACGAGTAACTGGGCGGCGCGAGATAACATCTGGCTTGCCGCTGGGTTTAAATCTTCGGCGTCCAGGTAACGGTTTGCAAATTCAGCGGTGCTGTGCAAAACAAAGACTGGTATCTGGGGATTGGGGCGTTTGCTGCTGTCTAAACCAATCCACGCTAAGTCAGAGTCCTGTGTAACATCTAGGTGTAACGGGAAATTTACCGTCTCTGCATTACTTAAATCTTGCTGTCGAGAAGCTGGATAACCCGCCATTACACTGAGACAGGGGTCAAACTCCACAGCGCGTAAACTATCTAGAAATTGAGTTGGTATGGTTTTGGCTAAGGGTTCCAGTAGCATCAAAGCTTGAGGCGCTGGAATTGCCACGACAACAGCTTTAGCAATTAATGGGTCGGCTTTCGGCTCAAAAGTGAAATGCCAAGTTTTCTCATCAGTTGGGGTAATTTCTTGAACCCGTTGATTCAGCCGCATTTCTAAACCTGTGGCGAGGAATTTAGCGATCGCATTCATCCCCATTGGTGCCACATAACGGGGACGGATCGAGGATGAATTCGGCTTTGCTGATTCCCCGCAAATAGTATCCGTCCAGGCTTGAACAATCCCCCAATTTCCTTCAAAATCGCTTTGCTTCACCCGCAAAACATCAATAAACTTCTCAGTTAACTGCCCTTGGGGTTCTAAATAACGCAAGCCATGATCGGCACAAGTCCCCTGCAATCGGCGCGTTGCCACCCTTCCCCCAACGCCACGAGATTTGTCAACGACGACCACTTTATATCCAGCTTGGTGCAACTGTTGAGCAACGGTCAGTCCCGCGATACCCGCACCAATTACGGCGACATCAAACACTACGGATAACCCTCAGTCTTCAAGTATATAGAAGTAGAATAAGGGACAGCACCGAATCTGGGGTCTGGGAGGAATTGAAGTTGGACGAGCTGAGAGCCGCGCTGGAATTAGCCACAGAAGAAGAGTTACAGCAACTGACAGATATTCTATTTCGCCGCAAATTTAACCCCTTAGATTACGTTCAGACACCTGACCCGATCGACATTCAAAGCCAAGATCACGAAGATTGGTTGGATGCGATCGAGCAGAGATTTCGCTTTTTAGCGGCGGATGGAGTGACAGTTTTGCGAGGACGCACGGGTGAAGTCACTTATCGACAAATTTTGATCCAAGTTTGTCGATATCTAAAAATTCCCTATTCTGCAAAACTTTCGACAACTGATTTAGAAGCAGAAGTATTTCTCAATCTGATGGGTCGGGCGTGGAAACAAATGCCTCGACACGAACAGAAAGCGTTAACTGCCAGAGTACAGCGATCGCTAGCAAAGTCTCAACTCTCCGAACCCCTGCCAGTGCAGTTGCAACACGACCCAATGGCTTTACTCGTTAAGGGCGGTAGTGCCCTTGCCGTTAGTTCCATTGTCCAGCCGCTGCTGCTACAACAACTTGCCCGTCAGTTTGCGATTCATTTTGCTAGCTATCAAGTCGCCAAAGAAACTGTTATCCAAGGCAGTGCTGCTGCTGCTGCACAGTTCCAAAATTACGTGGTACTGCAAACAGCTAAGCGTGGGATGGCGATGAGTGCTGCCCGTTATGGTGCCATCCGCAGTGTATTTGCGTTGGTGGGACCTGCGATGTGGGCGTGGTTTTTTGCTGATTTGGGCTGGAGAGCGATCGCGACCAACTACGGTCGGATTATCCCTATTATCGTTGCCTTAGCGCAAATTCGCCTAACTCGTGCCGAATGCTGGGAACCTGCTTAGGAGTTAAAAGTCAAAAGTTAAAAATTAAAAATGAAGAAATCCCCGTTTTTAATTTTTAATTTCCCATTTTTAAGTCGGCATCCCGACCCCAGCTTGCAAGCATCTTGGAACTATGCTCAACTGGGGTTCCTAATTTTTCCCTTGATTCCTATTCTGGGTGCTATTGGAATATTTATCGGATTAGTCGGCACCTGGAGAAAAAAATATCCCACAATTATCCGACGCCCTCTCAATCGCGGATTCGCTATCTTTTGCGCCTGGGTAATTATTTCAGCTAGCTTCGCCCCTTTTCCTTTAGAAGCCTTGCTGGGATTGTTTAATTTCCTCCCCTTTTTCATCTTTTTTGCTGCCTATAGCGAACTCATTCAGACACCAGCACAACTGCGACGGTTAGCTTGGATTTTGGTGCTACCTTCCGTACCCGTGGTGATTCTTGGCTTCGGACAGATATTCATGGGTTGGGCTAGCCCAGCGCTATTGGAAGGTATTGTAGGCTGGGCGCTGCAACCTAAAGGGAATCCCATCGGGCGGATGGCTTCGGTGTTTATGTACGCCAATATTTTGGCAGCCTATCTGCAAATTGTGTTTATTCTGGCGCTGGGATTGTGGATTGAAGAAAGCAAAAAGCGATCGCCCCAATCTCGCCGCTTACGTACCGCCACGCTAGAAAAAAGAGCGGAAGCAAAAGCTAAAACAAAATATATTTTTCCCTTTCCGATTACCTGGCGAATCGGGTTTCTAAGTGTAGCGGTAATTGGAAATGCTGCTGCACTGATTTTGACGAATTCCCGCAATGCTTGGGCGATTGTTGTTCTTAGCTGTCTTGCCTTTGCCTTCTATCAAGGTTGGCGTTGGCTAATCGCAGGAGTGGGGGCGATCGCTACTAGCATCCTCTGGGCAGCTTTTGGCCCTTCACCCGTGCGCGAATGGCTTCGCACGATTGTCCCCTATTACTTTTGGGCGCGACTCACCGACCAAATGTATCCAGATCGACCCGTGGCGTTGTTACGGACAACTCAGTGGCAGTTTGCTTGGTCGATGACTCAGCAACGTCCCTGGACTGGCTGGGGTTTAAGGAATTTTACGCCACTTTACGAGGCACAGATGAAAGTCTGGCTGGGACATCCTCACAGCTTGCTGTTAATGCTAACGGCTGAAACTGGCATCCCCGCAACCATTTTCTTCTGCGGTTTAGTTGGCTGGGTGATGGTTCAAGCTGCCCTACTATTGGCAGAGATGAGACTAATCTCGTCTCCACAAAATAGGTTAATTCTTTTCAGTTATTTAGTCGCTTTTGGTGCCTGTACATTATTTAATGTAGTAGATGTAAGTATATTTGATTTACGGGTGAATACCTTGGGATGGTTGCTATTAGCAGCCATTTGCGGAGCAGTTTATCAAAAGAGAGCGATCGCTACTAATTTTATAGAGGAATCATGATCGTGAATTATAACTATATTACCAGGCAAGAAATAATTATTAACTTTGTCGAAATTGGAACAGAAGTTTGCACCTTGATTGAGCAACAAGAAGCTATAGAGACACATCGGTTTATTAGGCAAATATCTAAAACACTTGCAAAAAATTACACAGCAGTTATGGAGTTGGTTAATATTATTACTGATGAACAAGAAATGATAGATAGTTTTAAAATTACCGAAGGTGTACCTAAAATTTATCAATGAATTCAAAGCAAGCTGGGTCAATACAATTGTTATTGGGAAGTTTTTAATATATTAGTGTAAAATGAGGTTGTTGTAGGCGATTTAAGGGACGATTTAAGGGATATATATCGATATCTCAAAGAAGGTTTTGTTGCCTTCGAGCGAGGTCACGTTAACTATGCAATCTGGCATTGGAAGTTCCATTTTATTGTTCATTGGGGCGACCATCTTGTGGATGCCCTGCGCGTCCTTCATCGGATAAATAGCAACCATTTAAACACTGATTAGTTAAACACTGATTAGCACCTACCGCAGCACAGGAGAAGGGCGATCGCATTCTTTCCCAATCTCCTTGTATACCCCGCAACGGCAAGTATTTGATGTGACGAGATAATGTGGGGCGTCCTATGCGATCGCTTAGAATAATTGAAAACCACTCTTAACCAAGCAGAGTGAAGCTGCGGTGACTCAAAACAGGGAAAATCTGAATAGTCAAGGTCGCAGGATGCCGTATCAAACAACCTTAGCGACCAGTCATTACGCTTTGCTAGGGCTGCATCCTTCGGCGTCGCCAATCGAAATCCGGCGGGCATATCGAGAATTAAGCAAATCCTACCATCCTGATACCACAGAATTGCCTGCTAACATAGCAACGGCTAAGTTCCAGCAGCTAAACGAAGCCTATTCCACTCTCAGCAATCCACAACGGCGACTGGCTTATGACCTAAAAATTGGCTATTCCCGCATTAGCGTAATTCAAGCACCGCCAAACTTGAATTCTTCGGTTTCCCAAGCAAAAAAGGCATATTCTTCCTCAGCCTATTTAGATCCAACCGATCGCCCCCTCTCTCCAGGAGAGATTTTTGTCCTATTCATTATGGGTTTAACCTTTGTGGGTTGCCTATTGTTAGCGATCGCCATTGGCTTAACGCGAGGAGAAGCCGCCTTCCAGGTTTCCGGGCTAGAAACCCTGCAACCAGTCGAGCAGCAGGCGTCGCCTCATCTTCCTATTCATCCTCATCATCTATCTAAACCCGTGGCATCTGGGTCTCGCCTTGCCCCACTCATCCCTCAAAACAAGCGAGTTGATTCAATCTACTTGCCGGATGACAGATAATTTGGGAAAATCCGCCCCTAGCCAACTTAAAACGACTTATGACTCTTCCCACTGCTGATACGCCCCTCTATAACCATCCCTTACCTGATATTGAACAGTGGCTCAAAAAGATGGGATGTCAACAAGACCGAACTCAGCTGCACTGTTGGCACATTGCTAGACCTTTTTGGAAAGCAGAGCTGTCTCTAGATGTGGAGGAGCTAACCGTGCGCTATCTAGAAGCGGGTGAAGGCGGACGAGATATCCTGCGCTCCTTCAAATATTCTCTGACTCGCCAAGATGTAGAAGACGCTGTTTTTGCAGGTCCTTAGAAAAAGTTTTGAGTTTTGAGTTTTGAAGTCAAGAAATCACTGAAAATAGAGACGCGATATATCGCGTCTCTACAAATTTATTCAACTTTGCCAATCTTCAGACTTTGCCGAAACGGCGATCGCGCTGTTGATAGGCACACAAAGCCCGGTGAAACTCCGCCCGGTCAAAATCAGGCCACAGCGTTTCTGTGATATAGAGTTCCGCATAAGCTAATTGCCACAGCAGGAAGTTCGAGAGGCGCATTTCCCCGCTGGTGCGAATCAGCAGGTCGGGATCGCCAACTTTGGCAGTATAGAGGTGGCGTGAAAACAAAGCTTCATCAATTTCATTAGGCTGTAAAATACCTTCCTGCACCTGAGTCGCGATCGCTCGACAAGCTTGCAGAATTTCCTGGCGTCCCCCATAATTAGTTGCCACAGTAAACTGAATGCTGGCATTGTGCTGAGTTTCAGCCATTGACCGCTCAATTTCTACCTGGAGACTTCGCGGTAAATCGGCTAAATTTCCCATAAAGTTGATTCGCACATTCTCCTGCACCATTTCCCGGAGTTCCTGCCGCAACACCCCCTCAAACAAGGTCATTAAAAAATCAACCTCTTCCAGCGGTCGTTTCCAATTTTCCGTAGAAAACGCATAAGCAGTCAGCGCTGGAATTCCCCAATCCTTACAGCAGCGCAGTAAATCCTTCAGCGCATAGACCCCCCGCCGATGACCCATAATTCGAGGTAGCCCTTGGCGTTTGGCCCATCGACCATTTCCATCCATGATTACTGCCACATGTTTGGGCAGGCGGTCTCGATCGAGGTCAGCAGGCAAATTTTGTAAGACAGTTGATTTTGAAGTCATTTCTTGTCACGAGAACCCGGTGGTGGAAGACGAAGCAAACGCGAAACCAGTGCCTTTCCCCGATCGCTAATCTGACGTCCCAAACTGCGTAGACCGGGGGCGACGGCCCTCTCTTCGCTTGACGTGGAGAATCGCGTCTCTAAGAGTTCTTTCAGTTTACTGCTGGTTAGGGGGCGATTCAGTCCCCCCCTCTCCGCTAAAGAAATAGAGCCGGTTTCTTCAGATACAACGATACATAGGCAATTTTCGACCCGCTCCGTAATTCCCATTGCTGCCCGGTGCCGCGTCCCCAGCTGTCGCGATGCCGTCCGCTCAGAAAGGGGCAAAATCACCCCAGCGGCAACAATGCGGGAGCCACTAATGAATATTGCGCCGTCGTGCAGGAGCGTAGATGTTTGAAAGATAGTTTGTAGGATTTCCTTAGAAACCTCAGCATTTAATTTGACGCCTTGAACGGAAAAATCCCGCTCATCAATTGGCCCGGTCGTTTCCAGTACGATCAAAGCACCCGTGCGGTTTTGAGACAATTCTTTGACCGCATCCACAATTTCATCAATAACACTATCTGCTTTGGGAATCGCTCGTCGGGAGGGTTGCAGCAACTGCATCAGTTCTCCCCTGCCCAATTGTTCCAGAAACCGACGAAATTCTGACTGGAAAATGACAGCCATCGCCACAGCCGAGCCAACTACCAACTTTTCCAGAACAAAACTCAACAGTACCAGCCCCAGGCGATTACTCACGGCTGAGGCTAGCATTAAGACAATCAAACCCCGTACCATCCACAATGTGCGACGCTCCCCGATAAAGAGTAGCACCAGATACGTGAGGATGAGAACTAAAACAATATCAATGCTTTGAAGCAACAAGGTCGAAGTTCCGGGAGGGTCTTGACCGGGACCCAAATTCATTGAACCTTATCAGATTTGCTGAAGTTTGCTGGATACGGGCGAGTTTAAGGGCAGAAGGCAAGAATGTAAAAAGCAAGGAGAGCAGTTAGCTATTGGCTTGAATTAACTGTTTAGAGTCTAAATCTAGTGTACCTGTGGTTACGTCCCAGCTAAACAGTTAATAGCTAATTACTGCTTCTATTTTTTACTTTCTTTTTCCCTTAAAGCTCGATTTTAGCTGAAGCGCCCCCTTGGGTAGTAGCGAATTAGGTAGTGAGTCGTAGGATTTTCCGATAACTGACATCTTCCATCAATCGACTATATAAGCGGTTTTCCATTGCGTTCAACACACATGGTAAGAGCGTTTGCGTGAGCTGTGCGCCCCTACATAGCCCTCATGCTCTTTGACATGAGGGCTATGTATATGTATTCCCCTGCCCCCCTTGACGAAAGGGGAGAAAAGCCTCCCTCCTTTGAGTGAGAAGAGACTAAGCGGCAGGGATTTTAGTTGACCGCATTGGTGCAAAAAATTCCCAATCTAACTAACTACTAATCGCTCAGGGAGACGATCCTGCCGAATTACATCCTGGTAGGTTTCCCTCTGCAAAATCAGATTAGCTTCTCCTCGACCTACTAAAACCGCTGCTGGACGAGACAGGCGATTGTAATTAGAAGCCATGCTGTAATTGTAGGCACCTGTGTCCATGACGACGAGAATATCTCCCGGCTCAGTTTTCGGTAGCGATGCTTCTTTGATCAGAATGTCTCCAGATTCGCAGTGTTTACCGGCAAGGGTGACAGTTTCTGTCAAGGGTGCCGACATCCGGTTGGCAACAACGGCTCGATACAGGGATTGGTAGGTGATGGGACGGGGATTGTCAGACATTCCGCCATCAACGGATAGGTAGGTGCGGATGTCTGGAACGACCTTTGATGAGCCTACGGTGTAGGCGGTGACGCAGGCAGTCCCAATGAGCGATCGCCCTGGTTCGCACAATAATTTAGGTAAGGGGATTTGTTGGGATTGGCAGGCTGCGGTAATGGCATCGCTGACAGTTTTTACCCACTCGTCAATACTGGGAGGATCGTCTGATTCGGTGTAACGAATTCCTAAGCCACCCCCGACATTTAACTCTTTGACGGGCAATCCATTGGTGGCTGCTTTTTTAAACCACTCCACCAAAACCCCTGCGAGATCGTGATGGGGTTGGCGCTCAAAGATTTGGGAACCGATATGGGCGTGCAACCCGATACAATCTAAAGTTGACTGCTGGCTGATAAAAGCAAAGACTTCCTCTAATTGGTTAGGATCGAAGCCAAATTTGCTATCGAGGTGTCCGGTGCGGATGTATTCGTGAGTGTGACATTCAATGCCAGGGGTGAACCGCAGCATGATCCGGATTTTGGATTTTGGATGATTAGAGGGGTTAACCTCTGATTCCTTAGGCGCTTGTCCCGATTCCAAAGCCACGAGGGTGCGTAGCTCTAACCAGTTGTCCACTACAACCGTGCAGCCGGTTTCAACCGCTAGAGTCAGTTCTTCACGGGATTTGTTATTGCCGTGAAAATAAATTTTGTCGGGACTGACGCCAGCTTGCAGCGCCGTGTAGAGTTCGCCGCCAGAGACGACATCGATCCCCAAGCCTTCACTCGCAGCGATCGCGCAAACGGCTAGACAACTCCAGGCTTTAGAAGCATACAGTACCTGAGATTCACCGCCATAATAGCGGCTTAAACCATCCCGATATTGACGACAAGCTGTCCGCAGCGTTTCTTCGTCCAAAATATAAAGGGGCGAACCAAATTGCTGCACGAGTTTCGTGACGTCACAACCACCAATTTCCAGGCAGTCGCGGCTGTTAACCCCAGACGTCAGGGGCAAAAGTTCCTGATTGGGTGAGCGATCTACACTGACGTGATGATTTGCGTCTGTACGGGTTGTAGGCGTAAGCGGTAAATATTGCCGTCCAGAATTTTGAACCCCGACTGGTTGAGTCGATAACATGATCTAATAGTTGTCCTTGGATGCTTAACAGGCGTGAATGCGTCTTGTTTTTCAGTCTACAATTGAAAACTGTGACTTTTTTGCAACTTCAGCCGCTGACAGCAGAGCAGCTCTTGGCGGTAGTGGAACTAGACCAACTGTGTTTTGGTCAACTCTGGACTCTAGACGGTTACAAGCGAGAGTTAGAAAGTCCCAATAGTGACTTGCTAGTTATAGAAGAATTTAGCGGCAAGGAACCAGAGGTAATCGGTCAATCCACTCAGTACGTGGGGGAAAACGCCGCCCCGACTGCATTGAGTCCGGAAGGAGCTCCGCCTCTAGAGCGATCGCTCGTGGGCATCGGATGTCTCTGGGCAATCTTAGAGGAGGCACACATTACGATTTTGGGAGTACATCCCAACTATCGGGGTCAGGGCTTGGGGCAGGCACTGCTTTATGCCTTGCTCAAAAAAGCCTGGAAGCGCCGGTTGGAGTGGGCAACGCTGGAGGTGAGAGCATCGAATCGACCTGCCCAGTCTCTCTACGAGAAATTTGGGTTTCAGGAAGTTGGTAGGCGTCGGCGCTATTACAAAGATACGGGCGAAGATGCTTTGATTTTGTGGCGTAGCGGTCTTCAAGCACCCGAATTTCCGCAAACCTTAAGCGACTGGCATTCCTCAATTGGCGATCGCTTCCGTTACTCTCATCGGCAGTTCTTGGAAGCCGATGAAGTTCAAGAATAGAAGGTTGACGGTTATAAGGTTCGGTTATAAGGTTGTAGGGGACATGGTGGTTCAACTGGCGTTTTTTGCCAATGTGTCAATTTACTCACTTTTTTGCCCCGTCAATTTTCTAACTTTAGATAGTAGCGAGAGACTAGCGATCGCTGAGTTCTACTAACAAAGTCAGAAAAATCTCGCGGGATAGATTTCATCTATCTTCAATGTGACAGCCGGATAAAAACCCTATGCTAGAATCACCATTACAGGCACGCAGCAGGGGAAACGAAATCCGCCATGTTTGAACGCTTCACAGAAAAAGCCATTAAGGTAATCATGCTGGCCCAGGAAGAAGCTCGTCGCCTGGGACACAACTTCGTCGGTACGGAGCAGATCCTCCTGGGTCTAATTGGAGAAGGAACCGGCGTCGCCGCCAAAGTCCTGAAATCTATGGGCGTCAACCTCAAGGATGCTCGGATTGAGGTGGAAAAAATTATCGGTCGTGGTTCTGGCTTTGTGGCGGTAGAAATTCCGTTCACCCCCAGAGCCAAGCGCGTCCTGGAGTTATCTCTAGAAGAAGCTCGCCAACTAGGGCATAACTACATAGGGACGGAACACCTGCTACTGGGTCTGATCCGAGAAGGAGAAGGGGTTGCCGCCAGAGTGTTGGAAAACCTAGGGGTTGACCTCACGAAAGTGCGGACGCAAGTGATTAGAATGCTGGGAGAGACGGCAGAAGTCTCTGCGGGGCAAAGTAGCGGACGCACCAAGACCCCGACATTAGATGAGTTTGGCTCTAACCTGACCCAGATGGCATCAGAAGGCAAACTCGATCCAGTCGTCGGTCGGGCGAAAGAAATCGAACGGGTCATCCAAATCCTGGGACGCCGCACGAAGAACAACCCAGTGCTGATTGGGGAACCCGGAGTTGGTAAGACAGCGATCGCTGAAGGGTTGGCGAGTCGCATCGCAAACAACGATGTACCGGACATCTTGGAAGAAAAGCGCGTAGTCACGCTGGATATTGGCTTGCTGGTAGCGGGCACCAAATACCGGGGTGAATTTGAAGAGCGCTTAAAGAAAATTATGGATGAAATCCGCAGCGCCGGAAATGTCATCCTAGTAATCGACGAAGTTCACACCCTAATTGGTGCAGGTGCCGCAGAAGGTGCCATCGACGCGGCAAACATCCTGAAACCCGCCTTGGCGAGAGGGGAATTGCAGTGCATCGGTGCAACCACACTAGATGAGTACCGCAAGCACATCGAGCGGGATGCCGCCCTAGAGCGTAGATTCCAGCCGGTGATGGTGGGTGAGCCGACGGTTGCCGAAACTATTGAGATTTTATATGGATTGCGCGAACGTTACGAGCAACACCACAAGCTAAAAATCTCCGATACAGCCGTGGAAGCTGCTGCCAAGCTTTCAGATCGTTATATTTCCGACCGCTACTTGCCGGATAAAGCGATTGACCTGATTGATGAAGCCGGAAGCCGCGTGCGCCTGCTCAACTCTCAGTTGCCCCCCGCAGCGAAGGAATTGGATAAAGAACTGCGTCAGGTTCTCAAGGATAAGGATGACGCAGTCCGCAGTCAAGACTTCGACCGGGCAGGAGAACTGCGCGATCGCGAAATGGAAATCAAAGCCGAAATTCGCGCGATCGCTCAAAGCAAAAAGACCGAATCCGACAAACGCGATGATGTTTCCCCCGTCGTTACCGAGGAAGACATTGCCCACATTGTCGCCTCTTGGACTGGAGTGCCGGTGAACAAGCTCACCGAATCCGAATCCGAGAAGCTGCTGCACATGGAAGACACGCTGCATAATCGGCTGATCGGTCAAGAAGAAGCCGTCAAAGCAGTTTCCAGAGCCATTCGTCGGGCACGGGTCGGCTTAAAGAACCCCAACCGACCAATTGCCAGCTTTGTCTTCTCAGGGCCGACGGGTGTAGGTAAGACGGAACTCGCAAAGTCTTTGGCTACTTACTTCTTCGGTTCGGAAGAAGCGATGATTCGCTTAGATATGTCCGAATACATGGAGCGCCACACGGTTTCCAAACTGATTGGTTCGCCTCCAGGCTATGTCGGTTACAACGAAGGCGGTCAGCTCACCGAAGCAGTACGTCGTCGTCCTTACACCGTGGTGCTATTCGACGAAATCGAAAAAGCCCACCCGGATGTATTCAATATGCTGCTGCAAATCTTGGAAGACGGTCGCCTGACCGATGCCAAGGGACGCACGGTAGACTTCAAGAACACGCTGTTGATTCTTACCTCCAACATCGGTTCTAAGGTGATTGAGAAAGGTGGCACAGGGCTTGGCTTCTTCGATACCCAAGAGAACGAAGCAGAGGCACAATACACCCGCATTCGCTCGCTGGTGAACGAAGAACTGAAGCAATACTTCCGCCCAGAGTTCTTAAACCGTCTCGATGAGATCATCGTCTTCCGCCAATTGACGAAGGACGAGGTGAAGGAAATCGCCGACATCATGCTCAAAGAGGTGATCGGACGGTTGAGCGAACAGGGAATTATCTTAGAAGTTACGGAACGCTTCAAGGATCGTCTGGTGGAAGAAGGATATAACCCCAGCTATGGTGCCCGTCCGCTGCGTCGCGCCATCATGCGCCTGTTAGAGGATAGCTTGGCGGAAGAAATCCTCAGCGGTCGCGTCTCAGATGGAGACACGGCAATTGTGGATGTCGATGAAACCACGAAGGAAGTGAAAGTGCTGCAAGGTCAGAAGCGAGAATTACTTCCCCAAGCGGCTGAAAGTTAAAGATTAAAAATTAAAAATGAATTTGTCATGATTCATTTTTAATTTTTAGTGTTATACGGTAGAGAAGCAATAGTTTCTCTACCGTTTTTGTATGTAGCGGGCGTTTGATTAGAGTATTGCCTAATTTCAAGAAAGCTGAAAAATCAACAATAAACTTCTTGCAAAAATACCGAACTTTTAATTTTCAAACACAGATGAACTCAGATGTAGAAGCGAAGCGGCTTCCCGTTCCCCGCCGAAAGATAGGGTAAGCTTTCGGAATATCTAATGAAAGCAAAAATTCTATTGAAAAAGAGTTGTCCATTTTTAATACAAGCATTTTTAATTTGTAATTGATTACCGTGTCTTACCTTGCCCGCATTCTGGTTTATCCAATCAAATCTCTAGATGGTGTTTCCGTTACTAAAGCAACCATCCTTAAAAGTGGTGCATTACAGTATGACCGAGAGTTTGCTATCTGTGACGCTCAAGGTCAATTCGTGAATGCCAAGCGCAATCCGAAAGTTCACTTACTGCGGACTTCTTTTGACATTGATACGGATACTGAGAAGATTACTCGTGTTTGCTTAGAAGTCCAAGGAACAGAACAAACCCACATTTTTCACATCAATCGGGAACGGACTGAACTAGAAGCTTGGTTGAGCGACTATTTCGACTTTCCCGTAAAACTCTGCCAGAACTTAGTCTCTGGCTTTCCAGATGATACCAATGCCTCCGGGCCAACAGTCATCAGTACCGCCACGCTGGAGACAGTTGCCTCCTGGTTTCCTCCTCTGACGGGGGATGAATTGCGGCGACGCCTGCGGGCAAATCTGGAAATTGGGGGCGTCCCGGCATTTTGGGAAGATCGGCTGTTTGGGGCGGAAGAGGATGTGGTGCCGTTTCTGGTGCGAGATGTGCAGATAAATGGGGTCAATCCCTGTCAGCGTTGTGTGGTGCCGACACGAGACTCTCTAAGGGGTGAGGTTTACCCTAATTTTCAAAAATTATTTGTGCAAGCGCGGAAAGAAACTTTGCCCAGTTGGGTAGACTCATCTCGATTCAATCACTTTTACCGACTCTCGGTAAACACGCGCATCCCTGAATCGGAAGCCGGTAATATTTTACAGGTGGGAGACGAAGTGGAAATTCAAACACTTAAAAACTAAAAATTAGAGATTATATGGCAGAGACAGGAAACAAAGATCAACAGCATCCCCTCCAAGGACGCGATCGCCAACTCGTTAACAGCCTCTTAACCGGGGAAATGAATGATTTCAATCTGGCGGAACTCGCCCGTCTACGCATTCGTTATCGTGGCTTTCCAGGGGCAAGGGAGATTCAACAAGACCTGGATATGATTCTCCGCCAGTGGAACTTGACAGAAGATGCACTCTTTGAAAAAACTCGTCAGATTCATGCCACAAGTATTGTCTATAAAAGTCGCAGCAAGCGGCAAGATGAAGAAGATTGGAATTAGCGTGCTAGAGCAAATCTCGTTTGGATACAGTATCTTTAAAACCCAAATGTTTTTGCGCGAATGCTTCACCCCTACATAATTCCAACAGGTGTAGGTGATGCATTGCCTTGTAAGGACGAGGAATCATTGAAAGCCTCTCTCCTTCCAGGCGAGAGCATGGAACTGAGGCTTGCTAATTCTTATTTTCAGAGTCAGCTAGTGGCTGAATAGATTCTTCCTCCCAGTAAGCAGAAGGTAACGCCTTTCCCATTGGTTCGCGCTGTACAGACTTTAACTGCTTCTTTTGGGCGATGGGTGTCAAGGAAGGCGATGCAAGGGGGAGCAAAGAATTATTCTGCTGCGTTCCGATCCCGGTTCCCTGATTGACTGCTGGCAATCCAGGTTCTAGAACCTCAGCCACTTGAACTTGCTGCTGTAGGTCTTCTGTCGAAGACACCAAATTGCTGAGTCCATTCACCAAATTTCGCAAATTGTTACGGAAAGCTTCATCTCCTGTCAAATCATCCAGGTCAGATGTAATTTTCTGAGCATTTTCAAACGTCATCCGCGCTGAGTCTAAAGTTTGTTGCAATACAACCAAATTCGTTGGACTGTTAAGAGCGGTGGAAAGATCGCGAAAGTTAGCAGATGCTTGCGCTGCATTGATGGACGCCTGCGCCGCATTTGCAGACACGAGTTCTAAGTTACGCCGTAGTTGTCCACCTCCAAACTGGTTGACTTGCCCTGTTAGGTTACTTGCACTCAGGCGCAGCTGTTCGCTGGCTTGGCTAAAGTTGTTCAAGGTACTGACGAGAGTCGAGCGGTTGCCTACGACCAGACTATTCATATTATCGACGAGCCGATTTACCTGGGTGGCAGTCCCGCTATATTGATTCGCGGTCCTAGAAATCTGATTGGCTGCCAAAGCAACTTGATTGCTGGTTTGATTGGCAGCACTCGTCACTGAATTGGCTGCGACTGAGAAGTTTTTAATTTCTTGTTGCACTGAGCGACTCAAACCTGTGAGTTCGCGGGTAAGTTGAGATACCCCAACGGCGGCGACGCTGGTATTTTTAGCAACTGAGTTGAGGTTGGCAAAGAATACGGGGTCGCTGTAGAGATTGGCGATGCGGGTAGTGCTGCGAAGCAGTTCGTCAAAACTGACACCAATTTGACCTTGCACGCGATCCTCGTCACAAACAATCAGGCTAGACTGGCATTGCGGATCGAGCGGATTCGCTACCTTCGCGTCTGGCTGGAAGGGCTTCAGGGGAGTAATGTCAATCGAAGTTTCGCTGAGCAGACCGGATTGATTGGCTTCAACGACGACATCACGCGGAATCAGTAAGTCAGCCGGTGCAATTTCCATCACCACATCGACGCCATTCGAGCCTGGGTTGATGGCGGTAATTTTCCCAACATTGACGCCGCGATAGCGGACGGGTGCGCCAGCTTGCATCCCGCCAGCATTGACAAATTCTGCCACGACTGTGTAGCTACGGCTACCGGGGTTCATCCCGCGTATCCACAAAATCAGACCCCCAAACAAGAAAAGGGACAGCAGGATTAACAAACCGACGGAGCCTTCTCGAACCGTTCGCGATCGCATCTGTTCTCCTCATACCATTAACAATTAAGAATTAAAAATGCTTACATTAAAAATTCTGCCTTTTTTAATTTTTAATTTTTAATTGATTTTAGCCGATGACGTGAATTGGGCCGGTTACACTTCCACTAAAAAATTGTTGAACGATAGGATTTTGGGTGGTATCAATCTCGCTGACGGCACCTTCCCACTGTACCTGTCCCTGATAGAGAAATACCACTCGGTCAGCAGTGCGGCGAATGGTGCTTTCTTGGTGCGTCACCATGACATAACTGCTACAACTGTCTGGTATTTGCTGCAACTGACGAACTAAATCTTCAATCACTGTGGAAGCAATGGGGTCAAGACCAGCAGTAGGCTCATCATAGAGTAAAACTTCTGGGTTGTCTTGGGGATGGTCTGGATTGGACATAATTGCACGGGCGAAGCTCACCCGCTTTCGCATTCCACCCGATAATTGCGAGGGGTAGCGATCGCTAACCCCTGGCAACCCAACCATCTCTAGCTTTTCCTCCACCAATTCTCGTATCCGCCGACGTGACAGTTTAGAACGCTGAAACAGCAGAAAGCCGACATTCTCTTCCACCGTCAGCGAATCGAATAAAGCCGCTTGTTGGAACACCATCCCAATTCCAAGGGGATCTTCGGCATCTTCGATTAAGCCGCGACGTCGCTTTCCCAGGATATAAACTTCACCAGAATCAGGAGCCAGAAGTCCCGCAATAATCCGCAAAATCGTCGATTTACCAGTCCCGGAGGGGCCAATAATTGCCAGCGCATCGTCCCGATAAATTGTCAGATCGACCCCATCTAAGATGACATTGTTGCCAAAGGATTTAGAAATTCCCTTTAGTTCGATGAGTGGCTCTGCCATAGAAAGATTGGGGATTGGTAAAAAGTTTTGAGTTTTGAGTTTTGAATTAAAGAACTCTTTTATAACTCAAAATTCAACGCTCATAAATTAAAATTTTTAATTTTAATTTATGGGCGTTGAATCGAAAAACTCTCTAATCACTCAACACTCAACACACTCTCAGTCCTGATTACCGAACACCCTGACGAACTCCATTCGCTGTAGCTGTGTTGGTTTCTGCTGAGGACGCTTCCAGTCCAAAGACGCGACCAAACACTTTTTCCACCTTGTAGCCGGAATCAATGGACTCCAAGGGGTCTTTGCGGAGCCGGTGACGCAGACACAGGGTGATGACGCGGTGGATATCGTCTACGGTGACTTCAGTGCGTCCTTCTAGGGCAGCGATCGCGCGAGCGGCTCGGTTCGTAACCATATCGCCCCGTAAGCCGTCTACATCCAACTCCGAACAAACTTCGGAGATTTTCACCCGCAAGTCATAGTCCATCGTCACCGAGGACAGGCGTTCTTGAGCGCTGACGAGCTTTTGTTGCAATGCTTGTTGCTGCGGAAGATATTTTTCCAGAAACTTCGGGGGATTTTGGTCAAACTCAGCCCGTTGCTCTACAATTTCCACTCGCAGCGCCGGTTCCTTCACCGTGCGAATTTCTGCGTGCATTCCAAAGCGGTCGAGCAGTTGAGGTCGCAGTTCGCCTTCTTCCGGGTTGCCGGAACCGACTAGAACAAATCTCGCCGGGTGACGGATGGAAATTCCTTCCCGTTCGACGGTGTTCCAGCCGCTTGCCGCTGAGTCGAGCAGCACATCGACTAGGTGGTCGTCAAGTAGGTTGACTTCATCCACATAGAGAATGCCCCGGTTGGCTTTCGCGAGGAGTCCGGGTTCAAAAGCTCTGACTCCTTGGGATAAAGCTTTTTCAATGTCAATAGTGCCGCAGACGCGGTCTTCTGTCGCACCGAGCGGCAGGTCAACCATCGTCACTTTTTTGTGGGCGACGGGAATTTCTTCCTGTTTCGCCAAGCGATCGCGCACGCTGTCGCTCATCAAATCGGGGTCTCTTGGATGACTATTAAACGGGTCATCGGCAACGACTTCGATTTCTGGCAACAGGTCAGCCAAAGCCCGGATCGTGGTGGATTTGCCCGTTCCGCGATCGCCCATAATCATCACGCCGCCAATGTAGGGGTCAATCACATTCAGCAGCAAGGCCAGTTTCATCTCTTCCTGACCCACGATAGCAGTGAAAGGAAAAACGACACGGCGTGCCGTAGGGGACGCTGAGGCTGTCGGACTCACAGAATTGTTACCCATCTTATTATTCACCGCCTTTCATTGTGCCACTTTTCGCTTCATCCGAACCGAAAATTCCGAATCCATTGAAGATGAGTGAATTCAGAATTTTGCCAAACGCATGGGTTCAATTTTTCTGAAGCGATCGCATTTTTTAGGCAAATCTTCATCTAAAACATTTTTCAAACGATGTCAATCCCCCTGCACCTGTAGCACCCACATCCTGACTACCGCCTGACTACCGGATGATGTTTACGCGGGAGCGCTAGGAAGCCGTTTCAACTCCTGTAGCACCTCTGTAGCTGACTGGTAACGAGTCACAAAGTGGAAGTGCACCATCTTATCCAAAATCTCGGCAAATTCGTCTCGCACTGAGGCAAATTCGCGCCAATTGATGTTGCCGGTGTTCCGGTCAGTTTCCAGCTTGCTCGGTGGTATCCCCGTCACTGCCTCCACCCCAATCATGCCCAAGGCATAGATATCACTGCTGAACCTAGGGTGTCCGTCGTATTGCTCAGCTGGAGTATAACCACGGGTGCCGATAGCAATCGTGCGGTTTTCCTGTTCGCTTTCTTCTTGGGGCTGAATCTGTTTCACGGCCCCAAAGTCAATTAAAACTAAGCGACCGTCTTTTTCTCGGCGAATAATATTACTCGGCTTAATATCCCGGTGGATGACTTGGTTTTCATGGATAAATACCAGAATTTCCAGCACCCCGCACAGGATTTCCACCACTTGCGCTTCCGGTAGGCGCTTATCTATCAATAGTTCATCCGTGAGCGGATGACCTTTAATAAATTCTTCAATTAAATAGAATTCTTCGTTTTCTTCAAAATAGGCAAGTAACTGCGGAATCTGAGAATGGTGCCCCAAGCTTTCCAGAATGGCGGCTTCTGTAAAAAATAGCCGTTTTGCCAATTTCAAGAATTTTTCATCCCGAAGCGCAGGCATTAAATGCTTAACCGCACACTGGGGCTTACCAGGTCGCATGGTATCTTCGGCTAAATACGTATGACCAAACCCGCCCGAAGCCAGAGGTCGAAGAATCTTGTAGCGTCCCATCAATAGAGATGGTCGCAGGGAGTCGCCGTACTTTACGGGAGAGGAATCTAATAATCGCTGGCGCTCCAGTCGCTCAGGTTCTGTAATTACATCTAAGCTAGGCTGCCACGGCTGAGTCTCATCATCATCATCATAATCATCGCGATTAGGCAGAACTGATAGGGGAGCTGGCGCGATCGCAGTTGCTACCTCCTCAATCTCAGATTCCTGATTTTTCTGTTGGAGAAGTGCTTGCATCTGCGCCAGGTTGAATTGCTGTTCCTGAACCAGAAGCGCGATTTTTTTCTGATTTTGTTCGGCTTGGTGAGAGCTATAAGCCACGACACCGGCAG
Organism: Trichocoleus sp. ST-U1; assembly: GCF_039961835.1. Classification (NCBI taxonomy): domain Bacteria; kingdom Bacillati; phylum Cyanobacteriota; class Cyanophyceae; order Leptolyngbyales; family Trichocoleusaceae; genus Trichocoleus; species Trichocoleus sp. ST-U1. The sequence continues at coordinate 2,571 of NZ_JAMPJZ010000012.1, read as the reverse complement.
CCGTACCCACCAACGCGATCGCAGAGGGAACCACTGGCACCCATCCCGCCTGGGTAAACAGCACCCAACACGTCCCAAACAGGACACCCAGCGCGGCTCCCTGTCCCAGTAACAAGTGCCCTGGATGCCGCAGCCGCAAAGCCATCAACCCGCCAGTTACAGACCAACCCAATACCCACAAAGCTTCTCCCCAATCCGACCAGAACCAAAATAAACGACGCCCATCCAGGACAGCACTGAGCATCTGGCTTACCAGATGGGCATGAGTGACAACTCCAGGCATTTTCCGATTTCCCTTCTGTGCGCCACTGTAGGGAGTATAGAAGGCGTCATCAATACTGGAAGCAGTAACCCCGATGAGAACGATGCGGTCTTTTACCCAGCTAGGGTCAAACTGACCGTTGAGGACTTGACTCATCGTTACCTGGTTAAAAGGGCGATTGGCAGAGCGGTAATTGATGAGGATTTGGTACCCCCGTGCATCCAGACCTTGATATCCTCCATCATTAGGCTCCAGAGGTTTGAAGACAGTGTTGTTCCAACGGAGAGGTGGGGTGTCTGAAGCAACGATTCCTTCTTTTTCCAAGTAACGTTGAACCAGTTGGAAGCTAAAGGAGTTCGGGTTAGGACAAGGCTTGTGAGCGGAGGGAGAGACAAATAACAAACCCCGACGGATAACGCCATCAGAATCAGTCCTCCCGATATCGGCAAAGCCAGCCTGGTCATCAGCAATATTGGGTGGTGGTGGAGTGCCAGGACCTTCCGACTCTTTGACGGCACACACCGGAACGATGCGGCGATCGCTACTCATCAGCTTGGAGAATGCCGCATGACCTGGTTCTACTGGCAAATCGCGATAAATATCTAGCCCGACAGTACGCGGCTCGTTTGCCAGCAGTTTTGCCAGCATCTGATGCATTCGTTCGTCAGACAGGGGATATTGCTTGTAGGTTTGGATGTCTGCTTCGGTGACAGCGACCACCAAGATCCGGGGATCTGGCTCTTCGGCTGGTCGTAACCGCATCATCTGGTCATAAGCACCTAGTTCCAGCGTCTCCAGCAGACCTTGTTGCCGGACTCCCAGCACTAAGAGGGAGACCACCACACTGACCACAAGTGCTGGTTGTCCCAAGATTAAGGCAGCAGTGCGTCTTAGGTGCGATCGCACTGTATGGAAATTCCCCTTTGAAAGCCGATCTATCACAGGAACGTTGTCAGGTTAGAAAGTAAAAAGCTTAATTAAAAGGTTGGAATGGTTAAAACTTACCGATCTTAACAAGCGATCGCTACGACGTATGGGAATACTTACAGCGTACAAATTTGCTTGCGTTACCCTAGCCCTGCTGTCCGATAACAGCCTGCTTTTGCCACTTCAAGCCTGCATGGCTTTTAGAAATAAATGCCTCCTGTCCCTATTTGCATTCTAGTGTTCGTAACTGACTGTGAGTATCGCTCTGCCGTTTCGATCGCTCGGTTATTTTCCTTTAGTCTTTTGTCACTCTAGTCCTTCTTTACCATACTTAAGTCTTGGTGGTAACTTTCTTAAGTGGTTATTTTGCGTGTTCTTTCGCTTGAGGTACATTCATCGCTAGTTTCGGTGTTGGCAGATTCTTTAGCAATTGAGCGTGCGAGGGGAGAGACGGCAAAGTTGGTAGTAGACAGTAGAAAAATAGACTCATTGCTTCTAGTTTTTCCTCTAAAAGAAGGATTTTTAAGCTAAAATCGGTCGCATTGCTAGGAATAATGAGAATTTTTGTCTGCTCCTGAATTCGGATTTTTTATTAGACGTTAATCTATACTCTCTTCTGGCTTTGTTGACGGCTAAGCTTTTTACAGTTTCAATTTAATAATTCAGCCAATATTGAAACAAAATTAACAATTAAAAATAATTTCCTTGGAGCTATAAGCGTATTTTATAAAAATAATCCTACCTATTTTGTCCTCATGCAGGCAGATAAGATTCACGCTCCTCAATTCTCTTGATTTCAGCGCCAAGCTGGCTTTCTCCCCAATAGTTTGGAGAGGACTGCGATAAATGGTAGTCAATCGGGCAAAATGTTAATTTTCGCAGGTTCCAGCTACTTAAATTGATTCGCACTCACTTCAGACTTTCCGGTTGGGTTTCGCACAAAGACGAAACCCAACACCTCCCTTAGTTTTTGTTGGGTCACTCTCTCTTGAAGACTCCGTCTACATGACCTCAAACCAACCTACAATGATAGATAAGCTGGGTGAGAGGATTTATTAATCCGTGTCCGATGCTTCAGAGCGAATTAGGTGTACGTTTTGTTCCCAATTAACCCCATCAAAAGGCACAATGCGAAAGCGAGACACCACATCCTCATCCAGACAACGCACGTTGACATCAATAGATTCGGGATGGGAACGGGGACGATAAAAAGGGTGAATCCCACAAATACGGCAGAAGGTGTGCTTAGCAACACCCGTGTTGAAGGTGTAGGTTGTCAATAAGTCTGCACCGCTTAGCAAGGTAAAACGTTCGGACGGCACAATTAGATGTAAAAATCCCTTCTTCCTACAGATGGAACAGTTGCAGTCATCTGCCTTATG
>NZ_JAMPJZ010000011.1:0-108235 GCF_039961835.1 Trichocoleus sp. ST-U1 | reverse complement strand
AGACTGAGGTGGAAAATCCGATGCTGTATCCCAGCATCTGCTTAACTAAAACCCAATTCCAAGCAAAGCGGGGACGATATCCGGCACTCCAGTAGAGTAGTGCTAGAGTTTGAACTTGCTGTAGCCACCATCCAGCCACCAGCGCCCAAACTCCGGCTCCCCGAAAAGCCATTGGAAAGGCTATCACGTAGTAAACTAACTGACCGAGAAGTTCAATTAAAGCTACCCGCTTGTAATCTAGATTGCGCTCTAGCCGAGCCATCGGGACTTGATTGAGGAGAACGACGGGAAGTCCCAGAAACAAGACTTGCGCTACCGGGCGAAACCCTTGGATATTCACCCAGCTTTCCACTAAGGGAAGCGCCAAAAAAGCTAAAAGCATTCCTGTAAACGCTTGCAGCAACAGCAGGGTGAAAGCTTGGTGATATACTCCGAGTTCCTCTTCCCCTTCCCGCCGCACCAGATAAACTTCAATGCCTAGCTGGCTGAGCATCTGAAGGTACAAAAATATACTGATGGTGGCAGCATAGAGACCGTATTTCTCCGGTCCTATGACTTTGGTAACTAGCATCACTCCTGCCAGACTGATGAATACTCCCAGTCCCTGACGCAGTACCAGGTAGACTCCTCCCCGCATGACTTGCGTTTTCAGGTTCATGCTTGACCCTCAAAGTAGCAAATATTACGGAGAAATCCTTGATGTTCTACCAATGAAGACTTCCAGAAAAAGAGATTTATAGATAGCGATCGCAGCTTGGGAGTCTTTAGCGGCGCAAGATGCGGGAAAATCGGTAGAATGCTCATCAATTTTTTGAGCAGGTGGCTCAGCTCCAGCACATTTTTCTCCTTAGTTTGCCTTGGTTCATCGCTACTGCATCAGTAGACGGCCTTCTAAGGTCGTCAGCATATTTCATTGAATAAATAGTCAATTGCTACTAACGCTAGTACAGATTGGCAAAAATATCTCAGCAACAGTTAAAGCGATCGTACTTGGGTGCCAATCTCTTTTTAAGCAAGCAAATTTAATTTACCACAGACAACAGTGTGGATTTGTGAGAATTCCCCCCCAAAGTTTAAAGCTTTTATAAAGACACTGAATATTTACACATTTGGCATTGAGCTATGGAAGGCTTGATAATTCTTCATTAGAACTTCAACTTTATGAAATAGATAACTTACATTATTCTCTGCAAAATGTCTGTAATCTTACCAGTGTTTAGGCAATCATGATATTAAAACTTCTCCATCGGGCTGTGGCTCCTGTGTTTATTGGCACTATGCTTGGGTGTACTGCTAGTAGCAATAGGTAGCAACCAACAGCCGATTGTAGGCGCGGATCTTGTGTCCGTACCGATGGCACCCACTTCCTACGTCGCTGGGCTAACGTGTCGATAGGAGGTGGAGGGTTTGTTACAGGTGTTTATACTCACAACGTACAAAAGGATCTGGTTTAGCTCAGAACCGACGTTGGTGGCTTTTATCGCTGGAATGCCGAAGATAAAACCTGCATTCGATTACATGACAGCTTCACAATGAAAGAGAAAACATATTACGGGGAAGAAGCGATCGCAACAGATCCCATCAACCCAAATATCGTTTACATGGCAGCAGGTAAATACTCCCAGCGGCAACCCAAAAGATCAATCTTTAAGTCCACAGAGCGAGGTAAAAACTGGACTAAACTAAACATCAACTTAGGGATAGACAGTAATGTTGAGCATGGCTGGGTGGGAAAAAGACTAGCTCTCAATCCGGCTAACTCCAACATTATTTTCATTGATTCGCGGCACGATGGGGTGTGGAGATACTCGGATGCAGGCGCGACAATGGGCGAAAGTCGCAACTTTATCCCCAACGCTTACCAAAGGCGTTGGCATCTCGTCTGCGTTGGCGGTTCAAGGTGGCACTCAACTTATACAGAAGCAACTTCAACAGACGCTGGATTAACCTGGAAGAAGTTTGCGTCGTTTCCGGCATCAATTACCACTGCGCGTAGCGATATCGGCAACTAATCCAAACTTGTTTGTTGTAGCTGTAAGTAAAGCTCTACCCCTACGCACCACTAATGGCGGCGCTTCAGGGAGTGCAGTGTCTGGACTACCAAATTGCTCAGAATGTCCCTGGTATTGAGATCAGCCCTTGGTGGCGAATAAAGTAGATGGAAATACTTTTTACTATTACAGCGACAGCAAAGTTTACCGCAGCACTGACCAAGGTGCATCCTTTAGCCTTTAGCATTGTCAACTCATCGATTCCCAATATTAAGAGTGACTACTATTCGTATGCGCTGAAAACAGTTCCAGATGCGAAAACTGAAGTCAGGCTCAGCTTAGACTAGGAAGGTTTATTTAACTCCACAGACGGTGGCAAAACGTTCGCTAAGCTGCCTTCAGTAGAAAAGGCGCATTTGTTTACTTTTGGGAAACCGCAGACCGGAAGGACAACTCCAGAGCTTTATTTGTATGGAAAAATTTCTGGTATGGGCGAGGGGATCTTCCGTTCTCTCGACAGAGGCAGAACTTGGATAAGCATTGGTTCTAGCCAAAATCCCATCGCTGGCGAGCCAAATGCGATGGAGGCGAGTTGGCAACAGTTTGGCTTGGTTTTCGTTGGTACCAATGGCAGGGGCATCTACTACGGAACTCCTGACGATTCCAAGGAGTAGGCTGCTTTATCTTCCGCGCCCGTACACGCAATTCGCCCCTGAATACTGGTTAAATTTACCCGAAAAGTACCAAGGCATTAGCCTTTAACAGAAGACGGTTCTTTCACGCTAGTAACACGTTCTGTTAAAGAATGATTTTGTAGTGCTGTTACTTGTGACAACACGTACGAGACGAGGGATTCAACCGTCATCAAGACTACCGAAAATGCCAATACTACGAAACCAGCAGCCGTGAAGAGAAACATGACGCTTGTAGAAATTAGTTTCTTGATAAAGGCGTTCATTTTGGTAAATAGTTTTGTTTACCCCTCTAGGATATGAAACACTACAGGGTCTTGACATCAGTGAATTTTTTGAATTTTTTGTAAAGAACTCCTTTATAAACCCGAAAACATACGGAGACGCTTTAAGTATATTTTTCTACAAATAAATTAAAGGATGTTTTTCTGATTTTGTCCTGAAAGCTAAGTTTTTTTAACTGAATGCTGCTAAATGCTGCTAGTAAATACGTAATTGAATGTAAATATGTGTGTCGCGCTTATAACACTAGTGAAGTGAGTGTTCATGGCTATTTTGTGTAAAAAAAATATAAAGATAATATAAAGACAAAAAATAGTAGGGGCGTACAGCTATTTGTGCGCCCCTATCACCTGGCAGGAAAATATTAAGTTATATTGACAATTTAGAAATGCAACAGCGCTTTTAAGCCTTGACCAGGTCTGATGGAACTGGAATTCGTTTGCCGTTTTCGTTGTCTAGTGGAGCAAGGGCGGTGAGTGTTCTGTACAACTCCAATGTTTCGCTAGTAATCTGGTTCCAGGTATAGTGTGCTTGCACATAACTCTGGGCGTTTTTAGCCATTACCGCCAATTCATTCTGGTGATTGATTGCCCATTCCAAGCTGCGGAGGCAGGAGTCTACATTTTTTACCTGGAAAAGCATCCCTCGGTTTTTGCCAATCAATTGCTGATGCACGGGAATGTCACTACCGAGTACGGGAACACCTTCCTGCATTGCTTCCAACATTGATAGAGGTAATCCCTCCAACTCAGAAGGAAGTACAAACAATCCCGCACCCCGAAGGATTTCTGCAAGACGGGGACCTCTAAGTTCACCTGTGAATATGATGTTCTTATTATTCGCCGCCATCTCGGTGATCTCCGAGGTGAACTCATTGGTATCGCTGGTACCGCCCACCATTACAAGTTTCCATCCTTCTTGCTGAAGATTTTGGAAGGCTTTGATGAGTAAGTCAGGGCACTTTTCCGGTACGAGTCTACCTAAAAATAGAATATAGCGTCCTTGTTCCAGACCTAGCGAAGTTCCATAGCTAAAAGTAGGGTCTGAATCACCCATATTTGAGGGTGCGTTAGGAATATAAATTGTCTCCTTACCGTAAGTTTCCTTAAAGTATGAGCGCAGTTCCTCTGAGACGACGATCATGCTATCAGAGAAGCGGACAGCAGCACGTTCGCCGCGACGGATTAGGTCGCTAGAAGCTTTGTTCCATTTGGCACGTTGCCAATCTAAGCCATGACAGGTAACAACAACTTTTGCCGAGGAAGCAATTTTGGGTAGCCAAGTAAAGAGGGCTGGTCCTAAAGCATGGAAGTGAACGATATCATAACGCTTCGCATTGCAAGCGATCGCTCCCAGCGCCGAACTCAACAGAGCATCCATTCCCTTGATATTCAAGCTGGGTATGGAAACAACCTTCACACCATGAACGTTATAGTGGCTGAGCGAAACATCTCCAGTGTATGAGGAACGGGCAAACAAATCCACTTCATGACCCTGTTCCACAACCCGTGAATAAATTTCTTCACAGTGGTGCTCGATACCACCCTGTTTAGCAGGCAACCCTTTTGCTCCAATTACGGCAATTTTCATGGCGAAACCCCGGTAAAAGTTTTTTGATTAATCTGGCTAGTAGACAAATTCCGCTGTTGCCAGCGGCTTAGCATATCGCTGTAGATATCACCCACGACAGTCTTGGCACTGTAAGGTTTGGCAGCTTTAACGCACGCCTCGATTGGATAATCTCCACCGTTGTGCAGTACCTTCCGCAAGGCATCTGCAATTGCGGCTGGCGATCGCTCCTCGCACACCACTCCACTATCAGTAGTGAGTAGGTTTGGAGTTTCGCCGCATTGGGTTGTCACCACTGGCGTACCACTGGCAAGTGCTTCGAGAACGACCATAGGAAGACCTTCATAGGCGCTCGTTAGTACAAAAACACTACATACACGTTGCAACTGTGCAAGTTCTGCCTGGGCTAATGGTCCCAGCAGCGTTACCTGTCCGGACAATCCAAGGCGGGAAATCTCAGAACGTAGCTTATCCTTTAAGTCTCCATCGCCTGCTATGAGGAGGTGAACATTTGAATCGTTCAGGGCAGCAATGGAGCGGACTAGCAAGACGGGGTCTTTCTGGGCGTGAAGGCGACCAGCAAATAGAATAAAGCGTGTATCTTCCGCTAAACCCATCTGCTGTGCAAGTGTGCGCCTACCTTTCTCTCGTTCATCTAAGGTCAATGGGTAGCAGATTTCGTTATCTACTGTGTTTTTGACGTAGGAAATGCGCTCTGCTATCTCTGGGTAATGCTGCTGGTAATGTTGCACCGATTCAGTATTACACGACAAGATTTGAGAAAACTGACTTACAAGATAGCGTTCGATAGCAAAATATGCTGCTGGAAAACGTTGCCACAGAATCGCATTTTTTTTGTCCGCAGAATTAATTTGCTTTTGAATATCGTTGTGAATAAAGAGAGTCTTTTCTCCTGACCAGTTGCGAGTAAAAAGTGTGGGTTCCAGCCTGTGAAAGTGCATGAAATCCGAACTCAAATTCCGACCCAAAAGGGCAGCCGTATATTTAATAGTGGTTGGTACTAATTTTTTAAAGTTATCGTTTTCTATAAAAAACAAGGGCATAAAGCGGATCTCTCTGCCTGCCAACTGGGCGTCTCTCCATACTCCTATGGGTTGCGATGGATCGTTCTCCGTTCCTACCAGCCGGATTTCAAACTCGCTAGGAGCGTATTTAACAAAAGTGCGTATGACTGTTTGTATACCCCCGATGCTAATGCTACTCGGATTGAACTGGTAGAAGATAGTCAAAACAGGTTTACGCATAACAATACCTATATATAGCTAGGTGTATTGGTTGTTTTTTTGTTGTGGCAAAGATTAATTAAGCAGTCTGTCAGTAGATTTATTTCAGCATGATTGCTTAGCTGACTTGAGAGTCTGAGATTCTCTTCCTCATAATTGCTTAGATTACTGTAAAACCCTACTTAAGTAAATTGAATTTGCCAGATTTTACAGAAAGTTCTCAAATTTCCCACTTGACTTCATGGCAACTTTATAATGAGGTTCAAGACGCTATGAAGGCAAAAAATGGCTCAATTTTAACACTGCCCAATAATTTCTCCCAAACCCGAAAAACCCTGACCCAGCCATTCCTAAGCTTTTACCAAATCTAATACCACCCTGAAAGAGAACTCGTTACTCCTACTACTACTATCAAAAGTAGGAGTTATAAAATACTCCTTATGGAAGATGCGGACTGAGTTTATACGTAAGATTACTTAGTTGTATGAATTGTACTTTGAAATTAACTTTCCGAAGGCTATTACTACTATCAAAAGTAGGAATTATGAATACTTCTTATGGAAGATGCGGACTGAGTTTATACGTAAGATTACTTAGTTTTATGAATTGTACTTCGAAATTAACTTTCCGAAGGCTATTACTACTATCAAAAGTAGGAATTATGAATACTCCTTATGGAAGATGCGAACTGAGTTTATACATAAAGCCGCTTAATTGTATAAATTGTACTTTCGTACTTTACAATTAACTTTCCGAGGCATCGGATATAGACTGCTAACGAAGTCTGTATTTAAAAGTGTAATTTGACAGCCACTATACAAAAATAGAATTTTATTTAATATTCTCTACTAGAAAATATTTCTTTGCCGATCCGCAGTAGCAGCCTGCAAGAGCGAATTTGCTTAGTTGTCCTATTGGTGAGGGGTATCAACGTAACGCATTTAAGCAAGTGTATATCAGCGGTCTTCTCTACACGGAAAGGGGACTCGCCTTTTTCCCATAACAAAATTCTCCTACCCCGAACACGGTTAGGAGAAGAGGATTCGCCATAAGCGTATAGAACGTCCTTACAACGGTACGCTTATGGTTCGAGCTAGAAGTAATCGATTAATGCTTGTTTAAGCGCGATCGCTATTTTTAGGAGCCTTCGCTGTCAGCATTTTTGGCGTACTGGCATCTTCCTTGTAGTATGCCTTGGCATGGTGGAAATAACTATCAGGTTCGTTTTCCACAATCACACCATTGACGACCAAGCCCAAGACCTTCTGACCTGACTGTACCAAAAATTGCTTACAAGCAGCAGCGCTGACAGTATCAACCACGCCTGGGCGAACTACCAATAACATACCATCAGTCATCTTGCCTACTGCCAGAGCATCTGCCACCAGAACAATTGGAGGCGTATCAAGGATTATAAAATCGTAGTCTTTAGAAAAATTGTCAATTAATCCAGCCATCCGCTTTGAGTCAACAAGAGCCAATGGATTAGGAGGAATCACCCCAGAAGGAAGCACATCCAAGTTATCCATCACTTCTCGCACAGCCATCTCAAACTCAGCTTGATTAACGATGACATCGCTCAGACCAATTGCATTAGTCAAGTCCCAGATATGATGCTGCATGGGATGGTGCAGATCCGCATCTATTAATAAAACTCGTCTTCCTAGTTGAGCCATAGCGATAGCCAAGTTGGCACAAACTGTAGACTTGCCTTCTTTGGAAACAGAACTTGTCACCGCAATGACTTTCAGCTCTTGATCTGGACTGAGAAACTTCAAGTTTGCCTGAAGCATACGGTAAGCTTCACTGATAACCGAATGTGGATTATCTCTAACAGGAAGCTGCGGAAGAATTCTTTCTAGTTTCTTACTGCGAAAAGTAACTTTTTTCTTCAAAGAAGGAATCATTCCCAGGACAGTATATTTAAATAACTCCCGCACCTCCTTTGCAGTTTTGATAGTTGGATCTTTCAGGTCTACAAGGAAAGCAGTAATTACATAAAGTAGACTGCCTGCAACAATTCCGGCAGCTATGATTATTAGCTTGCGAGTACCTACGGGCTTTTCTGGAACTGTAGCGGCGGAAATTAAACTAGCGTTGCCTACATTCTGATTTTCCGCAATCTGTACCTCTTGAAGATTTTTCAAAAGAATTTGGTAGGTAGATTGCGCGGCTTCTACTTGCCGTTGTAAATCCCGCTGACCCTGTTGCAATCTAGGTAAAATGTTCGCTCTTTGTTTGTACGCCTCCTGAGCGCGAGATAAAAAAGTCACTTGATTAGCCAAACCTAAGCGTTGCACTTCTGCATTGACTAATTCTGCGGTCAGTTTTTGTTCAAGTTCCCCAATTTGTAAATTTGCTTCGGATACTTGTTGGTTGGTGCCAACAATCTCTCCTACCCGTTCCTGTAGTAAAGCTTTTAATGCCGCTTGTTTGCTTTCGAGATTAATTATTTTGGGGTTTTCATCCTGAAAGCGGGTGCGCTCAACTGTCAACTCGCCTTCAATTTTTTGGAGTTCTATCAGCACTTGCTGAACTGCGGGAGATTGACTGAGCGAGTTTAGAGCCATAGCCCGCTGTGAATTCAGTCCTATCTTACTTTGGAAGGCGGCGACTCTAGCAGTTGCATCTTCAAGTTCAGCTTGAGTTTGCGCTTTTTTGCTGTCTAGCTCTGCGATCGCTTTTACGGCTGAGCTTCCTTCTTCTTCTAGAGCTACAATGTTATTCTGTTCTTTGAAACTACGCAAAGCGGCTTCTGCTTGACGAACAGTGGCTTCAGTCTTCGGTAGCTGCTTACTAATAAATTCGCGAGCCGCCGCTGCTTGAGCGCGGTTATTAAGTACATTCTTCTCGCGATACAAATCCATCAGTTTGTTGACTATCTTTGCAGCTTCCTGGGGATCTTTGCCTTTAACGGATATCTGCAAAACATCGGTTCCTTTGATCCCTTTTACCGTAAGCTGTTTTAGGAAATCAGCAGGTTTTAGGGGATCTCCCTTTTTGTCTTTTAGGTTTAGAGAATTTATCGTCTCTTGTATCAGAGGCTCAGAACGGACTATCTCGGCTTCTGTATCCAGAGGAGTATTCAAGACATTTAGCGGTTCCAACTGTCCGATTTTTGCCCCCGCCTCTGTGACTAAGGCAGAAGTCGTATTTTGCTTCTTAAACAAAAGCCTCCCTTCGGCTTCGTAGGTAGGCTTTTTTAAGAACGCAAATGCGGCGGCGAGTGCAACTGTAAATATAAAGACGGTACTGGCGGGTAGCCAACGCCGTTTGAGGATAAGCCAGTATTTTTTAAAATCTATATCTTCTGTGTATTGTCTAGTTTCCATAAGAGGCTCGTGTAGGAGAGTGGTAATAAGGTTGTTTTGGAGGCAGGTGTATTAGCCGCTCCCAGAAGCGAGTCCTTGCAGTGTAGATTATTTCCTCGCTTATCGAGAGGCAGCATCTGGTAGTTCTTACTCAGCCGACAATTGTATCCTAACAAGGCTAGTAAAAGTTGGAGTGATAAAAAAAACTGTTAATCAATGAAAGGATGAGCTTAAAGCTGTATGCAGTAGCATTCGGCTGGTAGCTCTAGATAAGAGGGATTAACAAAAGCGGGCTGCGAAATTTTTTTGATGCTGACGGACAACCGGACTATGGCAAAGAGTAGAAGTGCGATCGCTTTGGATGAAAGCACCTTAAGCTTACACCTTAAAGCAGGATTAACTGCGCGATCGCTATAGAATCACTCAAACAATTGAGTCGGAAATATTTTATGTCATATCGGAGGCAGTTTTGGGACGATTGCCGGAGTGACTGGAAGATTAATTTGGCACAAATATCTGGGAACATATTTCTGTTTTGTGCGATCGCCCTCAAAATCCTGAGATATCTGTATAAACATCCGATTATTCTTTAGCCAAGGAGATTACCACCAGCCTTAACAAATCGGACGATTGCCAGGATTCACGGCATGAATATCCTTGCTGTGTGAATGAAACCATCCCCGCTCCTGAAGATCAATCTCTTACCTTAAAGCTTTCAACCTGTTTGACAGGTTGAAAGCCTTTGCCTAAACTCCCTAAAAAAAGTTGCACGCGGCGTGAGCCAAATTGCCTGACTACGGCTTAATCAAATGTTGCTCAAACTTGCGATAGTTACCAATTAACCTTGCCCGCTCAAAAGGGGGATAAAACAAGATGGTTCCCAAAGGTAAACCAACTGCCAAAACAGCGCCCATCACCAAAGGATTTAGCAATCCAACTTGGAAGCCAACTCCTAAAGTCATGCCTAACGCCATTGCTAATAGCGACACCCCAATCGCGAGATTGGGACTAAATCCTCTTTTCAAACAACTAACTGCCAGACTCTGCGCCCCAAAACCAGCCATAAATACAGCAAAATCCACCGCTTCAAACCCAACCGCCGCCGAATTTGCCGCTCTAAATTGCTCGCCAAAACCCGTCACAAAAAAAGCGACAATTCCCGCAACCAACAAAGCTACAACCGTGTCTATACCCGCAAACTTAACTTTATACCTGGATAGAAGCTTAGCGACAAACACAGCCCCAGCCGCCGCCGTAGCCGCTGCTGCCACACCAAATGCAGCGACAAACAGCGTGATAAACCCAGCCATGACCACACCCATCGCCCCAACTTGGGCAATCGTTCCGCCCCAAGCGATTCCCTCAATCCAAGCCGCCGAGGCAGCAAGTGTCACCAGTAAAGCGAGCGCGATATAAGGTAGTTTTTTGTTCGCAATCGGAACCGGGGCAGTCTGAATCTTAACAGTAATATCGTGAGTTTCTGGCAGAGAATTTGTGTGTAATAACAGATGTCGCTCGTAGGTCTTATCTGCCATCAACCGGCTGGTATTCACATTGATTTTACACTTCGCCTGATTGTTCTCAAACTTAACGGAATCAAAAGAAATCCAAGTGTGAGTATCTGGTGTATGGGGGGGATCGCTTTCGTGGGGTGCCACTTCCCAATTTCCTTCCAGAAGGGTATCAGGAATCGAGTTCGTAACTGCGATTGTTTGAGTCACCCTTTCACCTAATTTTCTTGCCTTAAATTCTAGGATGGGTTTACTCAGCTTCGCTTCGGGTACGCGAATCACATAGATAGGCTTGAGAGCTTCCAAGGCGATCGCTGCGTTAGGATAGCGGTCTTTTGGTTTGATTTCCACCATCTTTTGCAACCAGTCAATCCACCGCAGACTGAGCTTGGGAACGAGATGCTTGAAATTAATTCGATAATCATCATCAATTAACTGGCTAATCTCAGAAGATTTGATGCCAGTTAATAAGCAAATTAGCGTTGCTCCCAAACTATATAAATCTGAGGCTTCAGTAAGCTGCCGATGGAATAATTGTTCGGGCGGCATGAACCCTAAAGTTCCTTTTGCCACGCTGTTCATCGTTACTTCCCCATCCCCAATTCGAGCCAGACCAAAATCAACTAAAAAAACATTGATGTTGCCATCAACCAAGATATTTTCGGGTTTAATATCTCGATGGATAACAGTGGGAATGCGATTTTGCAGATAAACGAGAATTTCTAATAAAGAAACCGCAATTTTCTTGATTTCATCAGGGTCGAAGCTACGGGGCACGGCTAAAGACGGTGCCTGTTTATACTCCTGAACCATACAAAAGCCATCGGAGGTCTGGAAGGAATCCAGGTAGCGGGGGATTCCGGGATGATTCAGCCCCTGTAACACTTGAATTTCGCGCTGGTAGGCGTCGTAGTCTGACCAGGTGGCGTTGATTTTAGCAAACTGAAACCGTTTAATGACGGCGGGTTGCCGTGTTTTCAGGTTGAGCGCCAGGTAGGTTACTCGACCACCGGCGCGGTTGTGTCCTAATTCTCGGACGACCTGATAACCGTGGCTGGATAAGTCTGGAAAGTTGCTCATGTGTGAGAGAACGAACGCAGGTTGAATGATTCTATGCAACCGCTACGCGAGCAGTTGCAGTTAGCGGGAGCAGCTAGAGCGAGTAGCCGCTAACTTGCGGCATACGCCAGAGCGATCGCGCAATCCGAACAAACCAGGGATGGCAGATAAAGGAAGTGGGTGTACGCCTTTTTTGAGACTTCATCTTTCCCCTTTTCCCAGTTGTCCCTTCTCATCCTAGTTCACCAGCTTAGGAGTAGGAATTTCTGTTTTCGCTGTGAAAGTTCATAAAAATAAAGTGAGTGAGCTACACCTAGTTAAGAACTTGATATCTAAGGATCGTAATTATGACACAGCTATCAGAAGCGAATGTGGCGATTTCTAAGGAAGTTAATAATTCGAGAGGTTCCGATTGTTTAGGTTGGGAGTGTCTAGGCTGATTGTTGCGATCGCCTTCTTCCTATGCGCTCTTAGCCGGGATCGTCGCCAGCGAATGCCACTTTTTGCAACGGCTCCTCGGAAGCATCCACGGTCTTAGCACTGGTTGCAACTTTGCAAACTCCAGATTCGTCACCATTATTGCCAACATCCCCGCTTGGATTGACCCGAATGGGCGATGAAGATTTGGTTCCAGTGTTTATACAGTGAAGTTAGCAACTGAAAAGTGATTTTAATTATGCGTCAGATCCTGGGCACTCTTTCTCTATTGGGGTTTCTACAATGTTTTCCAGCAGTTGTTTCTGCTCAAACACAACCTGCTTCAGACGCCCCATCTGACCCCATCGAACAGGTGATTGCTGCCAAATTAATGACTGCATATCCTGATGGACAGTTTCGTTCAGAACAATTCATCAGTCGTGCAGAACTTGCCTCAATTTTGGTCAAAACTTTTAAACTGGACAAACGAGCGGGTGCCACCAAACAAGAAGTTATTTCAGTTCAAGATGTACCTTCTTCCCACTGGGCATATAACGACATTCAGACAGTTTTAAAAACTGGCATTATGAAGGGATATCGGGGAGATATGTTCTTCCCCAACCAAAAAATCAATCGCGCTGAAGCTTTATCTATCTTTGCCCAAGCTCACGGTGTATTTCAGTTTCCGAATGACACCGTTGCTAAAATTCTTGCGAAGTATCCAGATTCCGGGAATATACCGGATTGGGCTAAAAAATCGATGGCAACTGCACTTTACGAGGGATTTGCTAATCCCGATGAACAAGGCAATCTGAATCCCCTAAATCCGATGACGAGAGGGGATATGGCTTACGCCTTGAGTAAATTTTTGGAGCGACAAGAAGCACCCGCACCGATGTTGGAAGAAGATTTACCTTCGCCAGCGAGCTTACCAATCCAATAAGTTCCGAAAAAGCCGTTTTCTTTGAGAAAACGGCTTTTTTGCTTTTGAAGAGCGCCAGAAGGCGGCTGGCTTGTTACACTCGATAAGTTTGGAGTGAAAAGTTTGGAGCGATCGCTAACCGATGAACGCCACGCCAAATAATCGAGATATGCGGCGAGATTTTGCCAGCCGCGACGATTTAATTACCTATCTCCGCGAACAATTCCCTACCGTCACCGAACGCGATGACGCGATCGCTACCACCGTAGGAGGACGTAAAGCCGCAGAAGCCTTCTTAAGTCAAGTAGATCCCGCCCGTTACGCCAAAACGCGCAATTCTTTTAGTGGCGCAGTCACGCGCCTTTCACCCTATCTCCGCTACGGCGTCTTGAGCTTGGCAGAAGTGCGGGATGCTGTGCTGGACAAAGTGGAAAACCGAGATGACGCACAAAAACTCATCAACGAACTCGGCTGGCGCGATTACTGGCAGCGTCTCTATGCCAAGCTGGGAAACGACATTTGGGAAGATCAAGAGCCTTACAAGACAGGCTACACAGCCAAAGACTATGCCGAAAAGTTACCGGAAGATGTTGACAAAAGTAGCACCGGCATGGTCTGTATTGACAGTTTTAGCCGCGACTTGCACTCCTCTGGCTACCTGCACAACCACGGGCGAATGTGGCTAGCCGCTTACCTAGTTCACTGGCGGCGGATTCGTTGGCAAGTCGGGGCAAGATGGTTTCTGCAACACTTACTGGATGGCGATCCAGCCAGCAATAATCTCTCCTGGCAGTGGGTTGCCAGCACCTTTAGCCAAAAGCCTTATTTCTTTAACCGGGAGAACTTAGAACGCTATACGGATGGCGTCTATTGCCGCCAATGCCCCCTGTACGGTCATTGTGACTTCGAGGGCAGCTACGATGAACTAGAGAAGCGATTGTTTCCTAAAGCTCAAAGCTTCGATCGAAGTGGCGGTAGCAAGAGTTTTCAGCGCGGGAAGAAGCGTCGGTAGTGCGTGAGTTTTGAGTGCGCGAGTTTTGAGTGCGTGAGCCTTGAATTAATGAAACAGCCGATTATTTGGATGCATGGAGACTGTTTAAGTCTTGGAAATCCTGCATTGCAAGCATACCCTGAAAGCCCCGCGATATGGGTTTGGGACGATGCTTTGATTGAAGAGTGGCAGCTGAGTCTCAAGCGGATTACTTTTATTTATGAGTGTTTGCTAGAACTGCCAGTAACGATTCGACGCGGTGATGTCGCTGCTGAAGTTATCGCTTTTGCCAAGGAACACAATGCTGATGGAGTCGTTACAGCAGAGAGTCCTAGCCCGCGATTTGACCACATTTGCGACAAAATTGAGGAATCGCTTCCTATCGAAGTGTTATCTGTTGAGCCATTTGTAAAATACGACGGATATATTGACCTTAAACGCTTTTCTCGCTACTGGCGCGTTGCCGAACGTTATGTTTTTGATTAGCACTGGGAGACTATTGTGAAGAATACAAGAACTCGGAGTTTGATCGCGATCGCCCTTGTCTCTTCAACTGGCACAGCGGCTTATTCGTGTCCGGCGAACAACCTCCAGGCATTGTTACCCATTCAGCAGCAAGTCGGGGAAGTGGTGTCGCATTTGGTAGGAGTGATGGATACTTCCGCACAAGCGCAAGCCAAACCAAAAGCTCCAAATGTGAGAATGACGACCTGTAAAGTTAGTGTGGCGGATACTAAACAAAATCCCCAGGCAATTTTTCTTTATCAAGAACAAGCCATGTCTGAGAATCTTGCTAAACCTTACCGGCAGAGATTCTTAAAAATTTCCCCCACTACCGATAATCAAAGCATTGAATCGCAATCCTTTAAACCCCCAACTCCAGACGCTTTCATTGGGTTGTGCAGTCAGCCAGAAGCCAAGCGGGTTGTGAGATTGAGCGATGTTGGTTCTGCCAAGTGTAGTGTATTCTTGAAACGCGATGGCGATCGCTACATTGGCGAGACACCAGAGGCGGGTTGTCCCAGCGACTACAAAGGCGCTGTCAAAGTAACAAACCGAATTGTCTTGCATTCTACGGGAATGGATACTTTAGATCGGGCTTTTGATGCCGCTGGTAATCAAGTTTGGGGGTCAAAAGGTGAACCTTACCAGTTTCGGCGGGTTAAGCCTTTGACACATAGCAGGTAAATCAATAATATCGTAGATACCCTCCCAAATTGCTCTGAGAGACTATTAGTGAAACAGTTGAGTTTATTTCCCGAATGGGATGCGTCTGTACAATCTGTAAAGCCAACAATTTATTCAGAGTTACAGCGAATTGAGGCAAAGTTTGCACCATTAATTTCTGAAGAATTGCGACTTGGTAAACTTGTTTCCTATGTTGGTAACAAATCCATCCCGATTCTTCGTCTTTATCGCTACAAAGAAGCATTTTCTTGGCAATTAGTTAAGGAGTTTATTACCCGGTTTGAGCTTAAAGAAGAGGATTATCTATTTGAGCCTTTCTGTGGAATGGGAACAACTCTTTTCACGGCTATGCAGCACAATGTTCCCGCAATAGGTATAGACAAGCTTCCAATTGCTACATTTGTTGCGCGCACACTTCCGCTTTTCTCCTCACTAGAAGGACAAACTTTACAAAAAACTTTTACCGCACTCAGAGGAAGAGTAAGCCAAGCTGAACTTGCCGAAGTAGCCTTAGACGTAGCCATTATGAAAGTTGCTTTTGCACCAGATACCTTTCTATCCCTACGCCGTTGGAAAGCAACAATAGACACATTGTCTTCTCCCATGCGAGATATCTTTCTGCTGCTATTTTTATCGATTTTAGAACCTTGTAGTTATACAGCTAAGGATGGGCAATTTTTACGAATGAAACGGGATAGGCTGATTCCCGATCCGGATGAAATAATGCAACAAAAAGTTTACGAAGCTGAAAAAGATATTCAATTAATACGCTGTTTATGGAAGGAAAATAAACAGACGCAACTTCCCCATGTTCAATTAGCAGATGCTCGTGACTTGAGTAGTGTAAATTTCGAGAAAGCACCGACAGCAATTATTACATCTCCACCTTATGCCAATCGTTATGATTATACTAGAACTTATTCATTAGAACTTTGCTTTAATTTTGTTAAAAACTTTGAGGAATTAAAAGCTTTGCGGTTTGGTATTCTTCGCTCACATATCGAATCGAAAGTCGAGGACACCGATAAACCATCTCATCCAGTCATTGAAGAAGTAGTAAACATACTCCGAAATAGGGGGAAAGCACTAAATAATCCTCGAATTCCTGATATGTTGACTGCCTACTTCGTAGATATGCGTAAGGTAATTAAGGAGTGGGCTAGAGTGCTGGCACCTGGTGGAAAAATAGCAATGGTAGTGGATAATGTTCGGTTTGAAGGGGAGATGGTGCCAGTAGACTTAGTGCTTTCAGAAATGGCAGAAGATGTTGGTTTCAAAGTTGAACAGATAATTATAGCTCGCTATAAAGGCAACAGTTCGCAACAGATGGGCAAGTATGGACGGGTTCCTGTCCGCGAGAGTATTGTCATTTGGCAAAAGGAAAAGTAATAAATGGCAAACTTCGGTGGACGCGAAGCTTGGTTAATCGATCAGCTAACGAAGAGTGAGTTTTTCCACGAGAAGCTTCATGAGTGGGGGATGCTAGAAGTTGCCTATCAAATCGAACAAGTTAAAGGGGAAACTCTGCTGTGGGATTGTGAGAATTTAGTAATTTCTAAAACAGCCTGGAACAAGGTCATTCATAGAGGAATAAAGCCAGTAATAATTTTTTCCCATCCCCAAGTATTGATGAGTATTTCGCGTGCTGTTAGCTACTACAGAATGCTGGCAATGGTTTCTCAAAAATCTATGAGTCAGGTTGGACTACAATGCATTAACTACGAGAAAGGGAATGTCTTACCTAATGAGCAAGTAGCCGATAGAATTACTCAACACTTGAACAAAATTATCAGCCTTTTAGTGGAAGCTGATGAACAGATAAACCAGAGAGAATTTGACTTATGGCGAGGGATGGCGGCTGGTTCTCAAGCACAAGGTTCCTGGCAAAACTCAAAGGGAAATAAGATTGAAATTCTTATCCAAGCTATGCTACGCCGCAGACTTCGTGAGGAGAACTGGGTTTCTATGGAAAGCGCCGATGATTTCCGCATTGTCTTGACAGATGGACGAACAATCGCATTCGCTGATGAGCCTGATATCGCAGTTTACCAAGATGACAAGATTGTGGCTGCTGTAGAAATCAAGGGAGGCATAGATAAAGCTGGTGTTTTAGAGCGGATTGGGGCAGCAATTAAAAGTTTGAGCCGAGCTAAAGAGGCTAATTCGGTGTCAACAACGATTCTTGTTCTGCAAGGTGTCTCGTTTACTCCACAAGCTAGAGACGATCTCAGGACGAACCAAAGCCTTGTTAATTACTGGTTCACTGTTGAAGAGGTGTTACAGGACGAGGAAAAGAAAGAAGAACTTTTTAGATTACTTGATATTTGAGCCGTCGTTGTGTTTAGTTTTTTCTGTGGCATCGCACAGCGATCGCATCCCTTCAACCAACCGCGCGATCGCTCTTGATAATCTTGAAGCTTCATCTAGTTGCGATTTTGGCTCGAAATTTTAGAATGCGATCGCTGCTGAGTTCAACGCCCATTGTCCTGGCAGCAGCAATGCACACTTTCTGACTTCGAGATTAAGCAGCAGCGGAGAGGTCAGCCACTACTGCTACCCGTCCTTTGAGTACAGAACGCAGCAGTCTGTTGACGCAACCTCTTTCTTCTTCATCCAAGGACTCATCCAGAGCAGCTGCCATCAGTCCATAACGGTCAGCCAGAGTCAGAATACCAGTTTCGCTGACAGAGGCTAGGATTTCAGAGATAGCACCGGGGAGTAGTTGGATTTGGGGAAGCATGGTTGTTGGGCGTCAACTCTACGATATTTAATATCTCACCCCTTTCCGTCCCGCCGAGCGATCGCTTCGATGAGTAACGTGTGAAAATTCTCAGCCTTTCGAGTGATCTGAGTTACATAGCACTCAAGGCACAAGCGGCTCAATCGCGATCGCATCCCTCAACTAGCCACGCGATCGCATTTTCTCAGCTTCTTTCCAAAAAAATAAAACCGATGGACAAACAAGAAAGCAACTTCACCGGCTGGACGCATATCAGCTATGAAAAAATACCGGAAAGCTCGAATAATTGGAATTTAACAGAATCAGATTATCGCATTTTCAAGAAAACTGCCTGGGTGGTAACTGAAAAAATTCACGGGGCGAATTTCTGTATAATCGCAGACGGATCAGACGTTCGCTTTGCCAAGAGAAAAGAATTATTGCAGCCAGACGAAGACTTTTTTGGATATCAAACGCTTAGATATAAATTAGCCCAACAAGCCAAAGATATATTCAAAATTATCCAGTTGGAACGTCCGGAAACGTTTAGAGTTTCTGTGTATGGGGAATTGTTTGGCGGAGAATATCCCCATCCTGACGTAGCGACTGTTCCTAGTGTTCAGGCTGTCCAAACAGGAATCTATTATTCACCTAAAATTGAGTTTTGTGCTTTTGATATTGCTGTTGAAGAAAATAATAGAACTGCCAAACGAGATTACATAGATTATGAGAAAGCGCTGAAATTATTTCAGCAAGTAGAAATGCTGGGTGCTAAACCGCTATTTACTGGAAAATACGAACAAGCGCTTGCACAGAAGATAGAGTTTAATTCTACTATTCCTGCCTTATTAGGTTTACCCAAATTGCCGTTTAGCAATCAGGCGGAAGGGATTGTCATTAAACCTGTAAAGTCGATCTATATAGATACTCCCAAGGGAAGAATTAGGCCGGTCTTGAAGAGAAAAATTCCAAAATTCGCTGAAGAGAGCCGATTCCATCAGGCAGAAAAGTGGGGCGACCAAAAATTAGCAACATCTTCTCACTATTTGAGTGATGAAAAATGGCTCCATGAGGCGATGCTTGCATTGGTTACAGAAAATAGATTAATGAATACTCTATCAAAAGTAGGCCGGGTTTCTGGTAAAGACCCAAAAGCAATAGACAAAGTTTTTCAATTATTTGTGAATGATGTAATAGAAACATTTAACGAATCTTATGAAAGCATTTTCAAAAGCTTACCTGAGAAAATTCAACAGACTTTAATCGAACAATTGGAGCAGGAATCAAAAAAATTGATAAATAATTACTTCAAAAAATAATATTTAGGAACAGGTGTAGGGTGAGCAGCGGCTAACTAAATACTCGATCTGAAACGAAGAGTGCGAACTGACTTTTTCTGCGCTAGGCTAACGCCTCGCTTCGCATGAGCGCGATCGCACTCTAGTCTTCAATGACTACCCTGGAATTAGAGTTCCCACATTGTTGACATGAAATCGATACGTTTCTTGCTGCTGCTCATCCTGACTACAGTAGCCGCCTGTGACTCAACTCAGGCATCCCTCGACCCCCAGACAACCCGACCAACCGAACAACCGACAGAAACTCCGGCACAGCCGAACCAACAGCTTTCCCAAGCGACGCAAACCAACAACGTGGTGCGAACCGAACCCCTGACACCCCAACCGATTCGCATCAACCTCGATAACTTACCCAAACCCTACGCCAGCGACAGCGCCTCCAACTCGCCCAACGTGGTGCCCATCCCGCAAAACCCCACCCTGCGCGTCCCGGCTGGCTTCGTCGTCAATGTCTTTGCCGATGGATTAGATGCACCCCGCTGGCTGGCACTCACCCCTAACGGCGATGTATTAGTCACCGAAACCCGACAAAACCAGATTCGCCTACTGCGTGACACCAACGGCGATGGCGTCGCTGATGTCCGCCAAACCTTTGCCAGTTCCCAAAATGGGGTAAATATCCCCTTTGGCATGACTTTTGCGGGCGGATACTTCTTCCTCGGCAACACAGGCGAAGTCCGGCGGTATCCCTACACGCAAGGACAACAACAACTCACTGGAACCGGCGAAAAAATCGCTAACTTAACCCCTGGCGGCTACAACCAGCACTGGACGCGCAACGTCGTTGCCTCACCCGATGGGCAAAAGCTCTACGTCTCAGTTGGGTCGGCATCCAACGCTTCAGAAGAAGCCATCCCCCGCGCCTCTGTACAGGTGATGAACCTAGACGGTTCCAACCAGCAAACTTTTGCGTTTGGTTTACGCAACCCAGTCGGACTCGACTTTCACCCCACCACCGGCGAACTGTATACCGCCGTGAACGAACGAGACGGACTGGGCGACGACCTGGTACCCGACTACCTAACCCGCATCCAACAGGGAGAATTCTATGGCTGGCCCTACGCCTACCTGGCACCAAATCTCCTTGACCCGCGTCATCTGGTCAACGGAAAGAGCAAACGTCCCGACCTGGTAGCGAAAACAAAGACGCCCGACGTTCTGTTCCAAGCCCACTCGGCTGCTTTGGGATTGCAGTTTTATGACGGTAATACCTTTCCAGAAAAATACCGCAATGGCGCTTTTGTTGCCTTTCGCGGTTCCTGGAACCGCAACCAAGGCACCGGCTACAAAATTGTCTTTGCCCCCTTCTCTAACGGGCGTCCTCAGGGCTACTATGAAGACTTTCTCACTGGGTTCCTGCTTGACCCCTCTGTCCCAACCACCTGGGGGCGTCCGGTGGGGTTACTCGTGCTACCCGATGGGAGTTTGCTGCTGACGGAAGAAGCCAATAACCGGATTTACCGCATCCAGTATCGTGGCTCTTAAGTAGTTGTTAATCGCGGCTCAAAGAACTGCCCCATGCGCCCAAAACTCGTTAATCAATTTGCTGTCCTTAAGCCCGCGAAGGCGGGCTTGGTTTGTTTAGCTGCGACTTCAGCCGTCGGAGTGTTAACGCTTGGCTTACCAACCCCAGCCCAAGCGGCAAACTCCAAAGACTTGCAGAAGTTACTGACGCTGAAAACTTGCCCTGGATGTGACCTAAAAGATGCCCAACTCAGGGGGATTAATCTCAGAAACGCCGACTTGAAGAATGCCCAGCTTGACGGTGCGGATTTAACGGCGGCTGACCTTTCGGGCGCTAAGCTAGAGGGTGCCCAGCTCAACGGTGCCAAACTAACTGCCGCTAATTTGGAAAAAGCGAACTTGAGACAGGCAAAATTGGCGGCGGCGAATAAAATTGTTGCTGATTTAACAGACGCTAAATTGCGGGGGGCAAACTTATATGCAGCGAACCTCACGGGCGCTAAGCTAGAGCGTGCCCAGCTAGCCCAAACTCAACTGAATTTTGCTCAGTTAGTTGGTGCAAATCTCGGACAAGCGAATTTGATCGAAGCGAATCTTTCGGGTGCCAATTTAGGCGGGGCAAACCTAAAAGACGCTCAGATGCAAATTGTTAACTTAGCTGGTGCCAATCTGACAGGTGCCAAGTTGAATAATGCCCAGTTAGAGACTGCCAATATGGATAGTGTCAACTTGAGCAATGCTGATTTGAGTCAGGCTTCTTTGAATAATGCTGACTTGAATGGGGGAATTCTCACGGGTGCCAATCTGCAAAAAGGATCGCTGACAGCAGCGAATTTCCAAAGTGCTACGCTCACAAATGCCAATTTGACGGGTGCCAATTTGACGGGTGCTGGTTTCAATCGTGCCAATTTGACGGGTGCTAAATTTAACGATGCTGATTTAACAAATGCCAAACTGCCGCTTGCCAATCTTACCAACGCTAATTTAGCGGGTGCTAACCTCCAGGATGCTTATCTGGATAGTACCAATCTCAACGGTGCTAATCTCAGCGGTGTAAACTTGCGTGGGGCGAATTTGCGGTCTGCCAATTTAAGCGGAGCGTCGATGATGGGTACCAACCTAGAAAGTGCCAATCTGACGAATGCTATTTTGACAGGAGCCAATTTGAGTTACACCAATTTCAGCAGTGCCGATCTCCGGGGTGCCAATTTAGGAAATACTAATCTGAGTTATGCCAACTTGACTCAAACAGATTTGGATCAAGCTAGCTTAGCGAATGCCAACCTGACGGGTGCCAACTGGAAGGATGCTAAGCTCAAAGGTGTCATTGGATTGAATGGATATTGAGCGATCGCATTCTATCCCCATTGACTCTTTTGTTCTGATTTTGTGCATTCTATAGCGCGATCGCGCATGGCTACCAAGAGGGTGTTTTGGCAGTTCAATCGATACTCATTTCCTCAGTTGGCTAGCCTCCCATGAAACCAGGAATCCTCGCTGTTGCCCTGTTGATGCCTGTCTGCTTTGCAGTGCCGGTCAAAGCAGAGAATCCAGAACACGTTCAGAGATTATTAATTTATAAAGAATGCCAATTTTGTGACTTGAGCAATGTGAACTTAACTGGGTATGACCTCAGCGGTGCCAACTTGAAGGGTGCCAATCTACTCAATGCCAATCTCACCAGTGTCGTGCTAGCTGGAGCCGATCTTACAGCAGCCACCTTGGAAAATGCGAATTTGAACAATGCGGTTCTTAATGGCGCGAACCTCAGCGGTACGAAGATGCGGTTTGCGAACTTGCAGTATGCGAGTCTACAAGGAGTCAAAGCGAAGGAAGCATTTGACGTGACAGGTGCCGATCTCACCGGGACAATTATGCCTTCCGGTCTAGTTTACAAGCCGCTTGCTGAGGGTCAAAAGAAACCGGCACCTGAGACCGGGAAACCCCTCAACCAAGACCGAAGCGACCCGATAAACCCGTAAAATCAATAAGCTTTTTAGTATAATACCCACACAGTAGAGAGGGGAACCAGCTCCAAAGCCCTAATAGGAGTTGGAACAAATGTGATAGTATCCCTTTGCTTTCCTGTTACACGCAGTCCTCTTCTGTCCCTGAATTTTGCCCCATGCAACTGCGAAATCCCCAGCGCCGGACAAAAATTGTCGCAACGATTGGCCCTGCTACCAGTAGCCCAGAGGTCTTACGCGCTTTAATTGAAGCGGGTGCGACGACCCTGCGCCTCAACTTTTCTCATGGAACTCATGAAGACCATCAGCGGAGCATTCGCTTGATCCGCCAGATGGCTTTTGAACTGAATCAGCCAGTGGGCATTTTGCAAGATTTGCAAGGCCCGAAAATTCGTTTGGGACGGTTTGAAACGGGGTCTATCGTCCTGAATAAGGGCGATCGCTTCATCCTAACCAGTCACCCTGTCCCAGGCACCCAAGAAATTAGCTCTGTCACCTACGAACCTCTAGCAGATGAAGTTCCAAACGGGGCAACGATTCTCTTGGATGATGGCAAAGTAGAAATGCGGGTCGAGCAGGTAGACCCCACTGCGCGGGAATTGCACTGTCGCGTTGTCGTCGGCGGCCCACTTTCTAATAACAAAGGAGTGAATTTCCCCGGCGTCTATCTGTCAATTAAGGCGTTAACTGACAAAGACCGTAAAGACTTGATGTTTGGTCTTGACCAAGGTGTTGACTGGGTAGCGCTGAGCTTTGTCCGCAACCCCCAGGATGTGCTGGAAATTAAAGAGCTGATTTCTAGTGCTGGTAAGCAAGTGCCGGTGGTTGTCAAGATTGAAAAGCACGAAGCCATCGACCAAATGGAAGCGATTCTCTCGCTCAGCGATGGTGTCATGGTGGCTCGTGGTGACTTGGGCGTAGAATTGCCTGCGGAGGATGTCCCCATTCTGCAAAAGCGGCTGATTGCCACGGCGAATCAACTGGGGATTCCAGTGATTACGGCAACTCAGATGTTGGACAGCATGGTGAACAATCCCCGTCCCACCCGTGCTGAAATTTCCGATGTTGCCAATGCGATTTTGGACGGAACCGACGCTGTGATGCTCTCCAACGAGACAGCGGTGGGTAAATACGCCGTCGAAGCGGTGGAGACGATGGCGCGGATTGCCGTGCGGATTGAGCAAGAACAAATCGCCCGTAACGTCCGGGGCACCACTCGCTCGATCACGAATGCGATTAGTCAGGCGGTTGGTCAAATTTCTGAGCAGCTAGGGGCAGCTGCGATTATGTCGTTGACCAAAAGCGGTGCCACTGCTCGAAATGTTTCTAAGTTTCGACCCTCTACGCCTGTTCTAGCAGTGACTCCCCATGTAGACGTGGCGCGGCAGTTGCAGATGGTGTGGGGCGTGAAGCCGCTTCTAGTGCTGGATTTGCCTTCTGCGGGTCAGACGTTCCAAGCGGCAATCAATGTGGCGCTGGAGAAACAGCTGCTGGCTGAAGGAGATTTGGTGGTAATGACTGCCGGGACGCTCCAAGGTATCTCTGGTTCAACCGACCTGATTAAAGTTGAGGTGGTGACATCCATTCTTGGAAAGGGAATTGGGATTGGTCAGGGATCGGTGAGCGGTCGAGCGCGAGTGGCTCGCACTGCCAGAGAGGTGGGCAATTTCAATCATGGGGAAATTTTGGTAGTACCGGGCACAAATGCCGATTATGTGGAAGCAATTCGCAAGGCATCTGGGATTATTACTGAGGATGAAAGCCTAACCAGTCATGCGGCGGTGATTGGCTTACGCCTTGGGGTGCCGGTGATTGTGGGCGTCAAGAAGGCGACGGAAATGATTCGGGATGGGGCGATTTTGACCCTAGATATGCAACGGGGTCTGGTTTACTCTGGTGCAATGGCAGGGACTTCTCAGACGACTCCGGCACTGCCAGTTTAAGTGCGATCGCGTCTGTTTATCTCTCATAAGCGATCGCGCTTTCCCCCAAACCTTCACAATGAGGTAAAGAAAGTAAGGATTTAATTTTTACTACACGAGACCACAAAAAACATAACCTCCAGCCCCCTTCGCATCTCTCTTCCTGCTCCTAATAGGAGCGGGAAGAAGAAATTTTTTATCTGCAAGGGATCTTTCTCCCCTCCCCTCGCAGGGGAGGGGTTGGGGGAGAGGTTCCTCATTCAGCATGGACACTCTCAACTTTTTCACCGACTATCTAATTGCTAGCCTGCGCCTCTCAGTACCATTAGCCTTTGCTGCCCTTGGTGGACTTTTTTCCGAACGATCGGGAGTGCTAAATATTGGACTAGAAGGAATGTTACTCTCCGGGGCATTTGCGAGTGCAGCAGGAGCATTTTTTACTGGCAATGTTTGGCTGGGAATGCTGTTAGCAATCGTCGTCGGGGGATTGGTCGGACTGCTTCATGCCTATCTGTGCGTTACCTTGCGCGTCGATCAATTAGTATCTGGACTTGCCATCAATCTTACAGCCGCAGGATTAACTTCTTTCTGGTCGCGTGTCTTATTTAATAGCGGTCAGGCGCAGCAGCTACCAGGAATTCAAATCATCGGCATTCCCGGATTAAAAAATATTCCAGTTATCGGTAATCTCCTCTTTAATCAAGACCCCTTAATTTACTTATTATTTCTGTTAGTTCCCCTGAGTACATACCTGCTATTTCGTACAAGTTTAGGCTTATCTTTACGTGCCGTCGGAGAATATCCCCGTGCTGCGGATACTGCTGGCGTTTCTGTCACCAAGGTGCGCTATGTTGCAGTCACTCTCAGCGGCTGTCTTGCCGGTTTAGGAGGAGCTTATCTAACATTAGTTCACGTCAGATTCTTTGTAGAGGATATGAGTGCAGGAAGAGGTTTTATCGCCCTTGCAGCTTTGATTTTTGGCAGATGGCATCCCGTCAGCACGGCTTTAGCTTGCTTGTTATTCGGTGCTACAGAAGCTTTGCAACTGCGAATTCAAGCCTTTAATCTGAATATTCCCTATCAATTTTTAGTAATGTTGCCTTATGTCATTGCCCTGTTGGCACTAGTCGGATTAGCTGGCAAATCAACCCCTCCCGCCGCCCTCGGTGTTCCTTACATTCCTGAAAGTCGCGAACAATGAGTCGATATCAGTTAATTATTTTTGACTTTGATGGCACTTTAGCAATTACGCATCCAGCTATCATATCCTGCGTTATCAAAACCTTCCAGACATTTAACATCGACCCGCCAGATGAGGAACAGATTCGCTCAGTCATTGGCGTTACGCTTGCCGAGGCTTTCCCGATTTTCCATCCAGCGATCGCGCCCGAAGAAATTCCTACATGGATTCAAACTTACAGACACTTTTATCAAACAGAAGGTTTATTAAAAATCAATTTATTTTCGGGAGTGAAGCAAGTGATTCAAGCTGCATCTTCCGAGGGTTTGAACTTAGCAATTGTTAGCGTCAAACACACTAAGTTTTTAAAGCTTGCTGTAGAAAAGCTAAAAATTAATACTGACTTCGATCTGGTTATTGGCGATGACGGACAAACGCCAACCAAACCGGATGCAAGATTATTCCACTCAGTCATCCAGCCAATTTATCCAGACATCCAAAGTAACGAAGTTTTAGTATTTGGCGACAGTCATGTAGACTTAATGTTTGCTAAAAATGCTGGATTAGATGCTTGTTGGGCTACTTATGGTTATGGCGATCGCGCAAAATGTTTACCACTCAACCCAACTTTTGTTGTTAACCAGATTTCCGAATTGATTTCAATCATCAAATCCTAAGTGCAAATCGCTACTTTGTCCCGTACAAGCGATCGCCTGCATCCCCAAGTCCTGGGACAATATAACCGTGTTCATCTAATTTTTCGTCAATTGCAGCCGTATAAATAGGCACGTCCGGGTGTTCGCGGCGTAAGTGTGCAATCCCCTCTGGTGCTGCCAGCAAGCACAAAAACTTGATTGACATCGGGCTAACTTCCTTAATTCTGTCAATCGCCGCGACGGCTGAATTTCCGGTTGCCAACATGGGATCGACAACCAAAATATCTCGCTGTTCAATATCATTCGGAACCTTGAAATAATACTCAATCGCTACATGAGTAGTCGGGTCGCGATATAAACCAATATGCCCGACTCTTGCTGAAGGAATCAGTTCCAAAATTCCATCTAAAATCCCCTGTCCTGCCCGCATAATTGAGACAATCACCATCTTCTTTTCAGCAGCCAGCATCGGTGCCAACATTGGGGCAATAGGCGTCTTAATTTCTTCATATTTTAGTGGTAAATCTCGCGTCACCTCGTAAGCTAACAACATTCCGATTTCTTTGAGGAGATTGCGAAATTTTCCTGTGCTAGTTTCCGTTTTCCGCATCAGGGTTAATTTATGTTGGATCAAGGGATGTTCGATTACAGTGACTTCAGCATTCATTAATAAATTCCTCTCGAAAGATGCACAAAGACAAAGCCTACCTACGCAGGCTTAAAAAATAAGCAAAAATTCCTTTTCACTTGAGTGCAATATATAAAAGAACCTCACCCCCAACCCCTCTCCGTAAACGGAGAAGAGGGAATATTTAACCCCTCTCCGTTTACAAGCAGGAGGGAATATTTAACCCCTCCCTGTTTACGGGGAGGGGCAGGGGTGGGGTTAAACTGCATCCAATAGAGCATTGCTATATTCACCAGCTAATTTCTATTAAAACACGGTTCCATCACTCGCAATTTCAATTGGAGGAACGCCGCCTTCTCGTAATTGTGTGGCAATTTTTCTCCCCGCACTCCAAGTTCCTCCTTGTAAAACTTTTACTAGGGGTAATTCATCAGCAGTCATATTCAGTTTTTGTCGAATCGTTGCCGCAATTTTATCTAACAAACTAACCGTTAAAGCCCTCCATTCTACAATTACCTCAGAACCTACTGGATGACGTTCCTGCAAAACTGCTGAATCTTTGACTTGTAACAATCCAGTATCTAGACATAAACCGCCATTACGATATTCGGGCAAACCTGTAAGTTCCTCTAGTCCAGTGATTTTTAAATCGAGTTCCTGAAGGGGTTCTAAAAGAGAATACGTTAACCACTGGGAGAGTTTGTGAAACGGCACATAATTGTCGCTTTTCTTATCTCCCTGTAAAGCGGAATGAATCCAGACATCGCCTAAGTTTACCCCAGCGATCGCAAGTCTCCCCGACCAAATTTCCCCCAACCCCTCCAAAACTGCACTCAACACCTTACTCGCAGCCAGTTGTCCATGATTGCTGCTATCCCACAAATAATTGACTAGATTGCCAAGACGCGGGCTTTCGGTGCCAAAAAACTTAGAATTTTGAGCGAGGACTTGTCCCAAACGCTGTAGCAGCTGAACGCGCCCTTCCACCCCTACTAGCGGATTTTTTTCACTAACTTGGAAACCCTGCGCTAAAGCGTCTTCTGTTAACTGTAGGAGTCCATCGGCATCTACCTGTAATGGTGATTTCGAGTGACTAGAGAAAGCACCTTGAAAAAACATTCGGAAGCTAGCCACGGCTAAGCCTTCCGAACGCCGAAACACTTGTCCCGTTCCTGGTTCGCAATACTCCCAATGGGTGCCTGCGCCTGCATCCAGTAAAACGCTAACAATCGCTAAATCAAACTTAACTTTCGCTTTTTCTAATCCAGTCAGTCTCGTTAAAGCTTGTTCAAGTTCCAAAAGACGAGGCACATTTCCAACTTCAAAATGTCGCCAGCGACTGTGAAAAGGAATATCGAGATCGGGATAGTCATCGCGCATCACCCCGATGACATAATCAGCGCATTTCTCTAACTGGGTTAAATCAACTCGAAAGTAACGCAGTTTATCTTCACAGCCTAAAAGAAAGAGGCGATCGCATCTTTCCCGAATTGCCGCCGGACTCCTCAAATATGCGATCGCTTCCGATTCAGAATTGCTCATAAACAATAAAAACGCAAAGATTAACTTTGCGTACCTTTGCGTAAACCTTTGCGTACCTTTGCGTTAAAAAACCTAATCCCCTAAACCCCGTCCCTTAATTTCTGCCAGAGTTGTCGCAGTGGGCACCTCTCCCGGCGTGTAGTAACCAGCGGCTTGCTTGGCAGCAATTTCCACCCACGCATCTTCTGGAATCCAATCATCGGGAATCGGGATGCGTTCGATTACCTCGATACCAGAATTTGTAATCGCGTTGTATTTCATATCACTCATCGACACCAAGCGGTCAATTCGCGTAATTCCTAGCCAATGCAACACATCCGGCATCAGTTCTTGAAACCGCATATCTTGAAGTCCCGCCACGCATTCAGTCCGGGCAAAATAGGCATCTGCGCGATCGCCTCCTTCCTGACGCTTCCGGGCATTGTAAACTAAAAATTTA
Source organism: Trichocoleus sp. ST-U1 (assembly GCF_039961835.1). Lineage (NCBI taxonomy): Bacteria > Bacillati > Cyanobacteriota > Cyanophyceae > Leptolyngbyales > Trichocoleusaceae > Trichocoleus > Trichocoleus sp. ST-U1. The sequence goes on along the minus strand of NZ_JAMPJZ010000011.1, from coordinate 79,183 downwards.
GTTACTTCGCCCAAGGCACGACCTTCTTTGCGGAAATAGACAATCACCCCTGCGCCGCCTGCTTGTGCTGTCTGGACGCAAACTTCAATGCCATGCACCAGATAAGGGCGACAAGTGCAAATATCGGAACCAAACACATCTGAACCGTTGCATTCATCATGTACCCGCACGGCAAGCAGTCGGTTGGGATCTGTAATTGCGGCGACATCGCCAATCAGATAAATCGTCGTGCCGCCAATCGGTGGTAAGAATACGTGTAAATCTGGGCGCGTTACCAATTCTGGGAACATCCCGCCTGTTTGCTGGAAGAGAATGCGACGTAAATCGCTTTCTTCAATGTTGAGTCGCTTGGCAATCCCTGGTAAATACCAGACTGGATCGATTGCGACCTTTGTGACGACTAAATTACCGTTATTTTTGATAATTTGACCGTCAACTTGCAAGCGCCCTTTTGCCACAGAATCTTGCAATTCCGGCATATTAATGTGAGCTTTGGTGACAGCAATGGTGGGACGAATATCGTACCCCTCTTCATAAAATGAAGGGAAAACTTCACCCACAATTGCTCCAAATGGATCGAGTGAGACAATTTTGTTCGCATCTGCCCAACTGGGATATGGCCCAATGTGGACAACCGGAGAAGTATTGGTTAAATCGGCGCGGTGATTTGCCTGGAGTGCGCCAGATGCGATCGCAAGTGCCCGATAAACGGCATAAGATCCCGAATGCGTGCCAATTGCATTCCGTTGATTTGGGTTCGCTAATGTCCCAATAATGGGTCCTCGTTTAATCGGATCGCTTTCTCCCCAATGAACGGAAACGGATTTTTTACCCGATTTACCGGGATGGGATGTTAAAACAATATGCTTATGCGAAGATACTTTTTTTGGGTTTTCCATAAATAGCTCACAAGATGCACTCAAGATGTCGTCTAGGGCAATCTACGCAGGGAATTGGAAATAAGCTCTCATCATAGCAAGGGGATTTTGGCTCTCGGAGTATCCTGCACAGCCAAATCTGTTTGTGGTTGCTACCCTTTCATTTAGTATTATTTGCTACAAACTTATACAATTTCCAGATTTTTAAATTAACTTAATAGAAATCTAATCCTATCGCTATACTCCTATGAATTCATCCATACAAACGTTTGTGCTTAACTTTTCTCCTGAGGTTTTTAGAGGATTTTCATCGCTAGTTAGGCTTTATGAGTAAGCTCGATCGGCGCGATCGCGGCAGACGATCCCCGCACTACAATACAACGCCGATACAGAGAAATCATGCTTAACCGAGAATCACTATATTGTCAAGAATATTTACGAAAAAACCGCTAGAGAAAACTCCCCAGCGGTTGCGGCTTAGCTTTATTGATAATACAAACTTTACCGAGCATCAAAAAAGCGCAAAGGACCATAACCTAAAAATTGCTTTTCGGGTTTATCGCCTGTAGGAAACGCTGACACGCCAAAGTTATATATCCCAGAAACACTAGGATTTTCAAAGGGTCCAATGGCAACCGTTACAGTTTGACCGGGTTGAATTGGGGGATCGAATACTAGGTCAACTTCCTGAGTTTTTTTGTCAACTTTTACTTCGCCCAACTTACAATTCTCTTTGGGTTTCTCATTGAGAAACGCTTTAGTTTTGGCAGAATCGAATTCAACTAAATTGCCACCATTTTGACGAATTGTTACTCGATTTAAAGATTGAGACGCCGTTTTTGGTAAGTTAAAAGTGAAGTAATAGCTTGCGCCTCTGAACCGGACGCTGGCTTGACTCGTTCTGGTATTACTTAATTGAAAAGGAACACCAAAAGAACTTCTGCCATTTGAGAATTGAATCGCCTGCGCTGATGGATTGTTTACTCCAGAAGCGCCGACGCCAAAGGTAAGAGTGCCTGCAATTAATGCCAGAGACAATTGCTTAAGACGCTTCATTGTTGTGACCTCCTAGGGGTGCGAGTGTCTGGTAGATGCGATTCACGAACTTGGAAAGCTTTTCTAAAGGGAGAGCCATTTACGGCAAAGCGATCGCGTATATCATCTTCAACAATTATTCATGAAAATGATAAGCAACAATGCTACCTAAGAAGGATGCTTTATCTTTCTTACCTTTTTTATAGCAAAGAATTTTAAAAGTAGCTCCGCCTTGAACATATAATTTTAAACCTTCATTTAAGATTTGAGCGATCGCTCCTAATAATTCCCTTCAGATTTGTGCAGTTCTCATTCGCCGCTTCTAAGTTTACAGAATGTCAATAACTGCATCAAATCAGCTAAAAATCGGAAAATAATAGATAAAATCAAGCTACAGATTAATTTTTAAAGCGCGGTTGAGCAAAGCTGAGAACAACCGAGTTTTAACCTAACTACAAAAGATTTTGAAAAACTAGGGAGTTTTTCACAGGTTGTCTTTGCCGACTCAGCGCTTTCACCAGCGTGTATACAGGTGTGCGGAGGAACTATGTTTAAGCTATTCCGGGCTTTAGGACTTGGTATAGGCATCTGGGGTGTCGCTTTGCTATTGTGCAATCGTGCCGTTGCTATAGAAGCGATCGCCACAGAAATTGCCAATACCGAACCTAATACCACTTCCTTAGAAACAATTGCCTCATCTACCCCAGAAACCCTGGAGTCACCAAAAGCAAACAGCACCGAGCTTTCACCAATAGATGTCAGCTCAGTTGCCGTTCGATCTGAGCCGACTCCTGCCGATCTCAATTCAAATTTACCGGAAGCGCCAGTTATTGAATCAGTTATTGAAACCGGGTTAAGCGAAAAAGCGACAACAATAGGGCAAACCATCGACGGCTTGGAGCTAACCAGCCTAGATGAGCTAGAAGCTGACTCGATGGAGCAAGTCACTTCCGTCACTCAACTTTCCGATGTGCAGCCGACAGACTGGGCATTCCAGGCACTGGAATCCCTAGTCGAGCGCTATGGTTGCATTGCAGGTTATCCCGACAGCACCTTTAGAGGCAACCGCGCACTCAGTCGCTATGAATTTGCCGCCGGGTTAAATGCCTGTCTCAATCGAATCAATCAACTCATTCAAACCTCAACTGGCGAACTTGCGAGCCAAGAAGATTTAGGGACGCTGCAACGATTACAAACCGAATTTGCACCAGAACTTGCAACCTTGTTAACTCGTGTCGGTAACTTAGAGGCATCCGTTACTCAGTTAGAAGAACAACGCTTTTCGACGACAACCAGACTTCGGGGAGAAATCCTGTTTGCCGTCAGTGGAGTGGGTGGCGGTGAAGTCAACAACCAGGATGGCGATGCGAATGTTGTCCTCAGCAACCGAGTTGAATTGAATTTAGATACCAGTTTCTCTGGTCAAGACTTGTTGAGAACCCGATTAGCTGCTCAAAATACTCCTAACTTTGCAACGGTGACGGGAACTAACTTTGCCAAACTCTCATTCACCGGAAACAACGAGAATGACATTCAAATTGGCGGACTGTTCTATCGGTATCCGGTGACAGAACAAGCGATTGTTTACTTTGGTATTATCGGGATTGGCTTTGGTGATTTTACGCCTACCCTCAATCCCTATATCAACAATTCTCTTCTTGGCACCGTTTCTAACTTTGCCGGGGAATCACAGCTATTCGGGTTGAATGGAGGCACGGGGTTTGGTTTAGAATATCGCATTAGTCGAGCGGTGCGGCTGTCTTTGGGATATCTCGCATCGAACACCAATCAAGCGGAAACGGGTCTATTTGGGGGTCGTTACGGCGCGATCGCTCAAGTCACTTTATATCCTACAGACAGTCTGAGTGTGGGTTTGACTTATATTCATTCTTATAACATCGTCACTGGCAAAGGCAGTCGTAACGCCGAAGACCCTTTTAATGGTGCGGCTCTTTCTACCAATGCTTATGGATTACAAGCCTCTTACCAAGTCTCTCCTAACTTCAACATTTCCGGCTGGACGGGGTTAATTAATGCTCGTGCCGAATCCCAACCGAATAAAGGTAGCGACGCCAAAATCTTTACGTGGGCTTTAAGCTTTGCTTTGCCCGATGTCGGTGGACTGGGTAATCTGCTCGGATTCGTGATTGGTCAACCGCCTAAAGCGATTGAAAATGATGTTGTTGGGCGCGAAGATCCCGATACCTCTTTACATTTAGAAGCCTTTTACCGCTATCAAATCACTGATAATATTGCGATTACCCCAGGATTTTTTGTAGTCACAAATCCCGAACACAATGCTAACAACGATCTAATTTATGTCGGCACCGTCCGCACCAGTTTTGTGTTTTAAGAAAGTGTTTTAATCCTGTTACCATTCTGAGCATTACCGAAACGCGATCGCGTTTTGGTGCGTAGCACAGGCAAGTTCCGGAGAGCGTTAGCAGGTGTAGAGGGTATGGCAAAGAAAAAGCCCACACCCAAGCAGGTGTTGCCCGAACATCAGAACCGCTATATATTCCACTCAGAAATGTTATATAGCCCAATAGTTCTCGAATCAGGCAAACCTGACCCCCTCACCCCATTCCTAGTAGGAAATGGGGATGAACTCTTCGCTCCTCTCCGTCAACGGAGAGGGGTTGGGGGTGAGGTTAACTGAGAAATGCTATATACCCAGCTTTAGCAAAGAGCTAGGGAATTAAGTCCCTAGCTCTTTGACCGAGTCAAACTAAAATTTTTTCTGATTGCAAAATGAACCTTTAGTGTTGCCTAACGCCCAACCGCAAGCGGTTGCCGTCTAAAAACAGCATCCCCCGTCTGCACATCAAACCAGTGGATATTCTGAAGTGGCAATGCCAGTGTTATATCTTCGCCACTCCAGCGCCGATCCGTCGGTAACAAGGTACGAATTGTCGTGGGTTCGCCAGCAGAACCCTCAACCCGTACGCTTACTAAGTTGTTCATCCCCAAGTTTTCTACCAAAAACACCCGACCCCGAACGGTGTTTCTATCTTCGGGTTGTGCGATGCGAACATTTTCTGGACGAATCCCCAACACAATCTGCGGCGGCACGGTTGGAACTTCCGGCAGCGGGATTCTATGATTCCCTAGCATGGCGGAATTTCCCTGGCAAGGCAGCGTTAACAAATTCATCTGGGGACTGCCCACAAACCCAGCTACAAATAGATTTGCCGGATTATTATAAATACGTTCGGGGGGGTCAAGTTGCTGCACATCGCCCTTGTTGAGAACAGCGACTTTGCTAGAAAGCGTCATCGCTTCTGTCTGGTCGTGGGTGACGTAAACAACTGGAACGTGTTGAGATTCAAATAATTGCTTAATTTCAGCCCTGACGTTTTCCCGCAACAGCGCATCCAAGTTACTGAGGGGTTCATCTAATAAAAAGACATGAGGACGGCGTACCAAAGCCCGTGCTAGGGCGACCCGCTGGCGTTGTCCGCCAGACATTTGACCCGGTTTGCGGCTCATTAATTCGTCTAATCCCAATACTCTTGAAGCTTCAGCAACCCGTTGTTTAATCTCGTCAGAGGGTGTTTTTTGCAGTTTAAGACCAGAACCGATATTCTCGTAAACCGTCATGTGAGGATAAAGGGCATAGCTTTGAAATACCATTGCAATGTCGCGATCGCCCGGTCGCAAGTTTGTGACATCTTTATCCCCGATCGAGACCCGACCGCGAGTGGGTTCTTCCAAACCTGCAATCAACCGCAGAATGGTAGATTTACCGCATCCAGAAGGTCCAAGTAACGTGAGAAACTCACCATCTTCTACGCTTAAGCTAACGTCTTTGACCGGGATGACTTTCGGATTATAGGTTTTATTTAAGTTTCGGAGTTCGAGTCTAGCCATGATTTTAAACAGGTTGAAGGTTGAAAGTTGCAGAAAGTTGAAGGTTGAAAGTTTTTTTACCTCGGTTTCTGGCTCAGTCTGAGAAAAGGGATGATTTTTAAAGTTTGAGTGATTCATTCATCACTCAAAACTCAAAATTCATCCCTTTATCCTTTAACAGCACCCGCTGTTAAACCTTGGACAATCTTGCGCTGGAAGAACAACACCAGTAAAACTAGGGGCAAAGTCCCCAAGACCGTCGCCGCAGCAATTGGCCCGTATGGAATTTCAAATAGCGACGCACCGCCTAATTGAGCCGCCCCAACCGGAATCGTCTTCATATCTTCACGAGTAATAAAGGTGAGGGCGAAGATAAACTCGTTCCAGGCAAAAATAAAGGTGAGAATCCCAGTTGTTACCAAAGCTGGAACCGTCATCGGCAGTAAGATTTGCGTCAGCATTTGGAACGTATTATAGCCATCGACTTTAGCAGCATCTTCCAAATCTTTTGGCAATTGCTCGAAAAAGCTTCGCAGCACTAAAATCGTCAACGGTAAATTGATAGCAGTATAAGGAACTATCAGCGCCAAATAGTTGTTACCCAAGCGAAATGCCTGGACAATTTCTAACAGTCCCAAGAACAACAAAATTCCAGGGAATAAAGTAATGATTAGGACACCAGCGAGGATAACTTTGCCGCCCCGAAGATGCAATCGTGCCAGAGCGTAAGCAGCGGGTGCCCCAATGGCTAAAGCTAGAGCAGTGGAAGTAATCGAGACGAAGGCACTATTTAAGATGTAGCGCCAAAACGGACGACGAACGAATAACTCAATGTAGTGAGCAAGGGTGTATCGAGTGGGAAAATAGACCGTGGGAACGGCGGCAATATCCTCATTGACCTTGAATGAAGTCAGCAGTTGCCATAAAACTGGCGCTAGGCAGAAGATTACTACCAGGGCAACTGCCAGGGGCATTAAGATTTTTTTCCAGGAAAACTTTTTCCCCTTGGTTGGGGTTGGAGCGGTTGGGCGTTCTTGGGGAATGACAGTCATAACTTAAGCGGCTCCTGAAGTTTTGGCACGAGAGCGACTGAGCAAGAAACTAGCGATCGCTACTGCTACAATCAGCAACGTAAAGGTCACTACCACCAGCGCCGCACCATAACCAAAGTCTAAGTAGCGCATCACGGTGGAGTAGATGTACAGCGAGACCACTTCCGTCGAACCTCCAGGCCCGCCACCTGTCATCACCGCAATCAAGTCGAAAATCCCGAAAGATTGGGCAAATCGAAATAGCAGTGCAATTAAGATTTGCGGCATCAGCAACGGTAGCGTAATTCTAGTGAAGTTTTGCCAAGGGGTTGCTCCATCAATCGAATGGGCTTCGTAGAGGTCAGGCGAAATTGACTGCAACCCAGCCAAGAGCAGAATGCTGATAAACGGCGTGGTTTTCCAAACATCGGCAAAGATCACCGCCATCAATGCCAGCGTTGGATCTCCCAGCCAGTTAATCCCACCTTCTATGAGACCGACTCGTCTGAGAATGTCGTTGACAACGCCAAACTGGTCGTTAAAAATCCAACCCCAGGCAAGACCGATCAGAGCAGTCGGTAATGCCCACGGTAAGATAGCTGTCGTTCGCACCAAGCTTCTTCCCCGAAATTTCTGAGTCAGAACCAGAGCGATTCCCAGCCCTAGTAATAGCTCGATAATGACGGCTGAGGTAGTGAAGACTGTTGTTGTCCAGAAACTCTGCCAGAAACGACCATCCCCCGCCATCCGCCCGTAATTATCCAGACCCACGAAGACAGGTTGCAACTCGGTTCCTAGGTTCTTCGTAAACAAACTCAACCAGAATGCCCGGACAATCGGGTAGCCATAGACCAATAACAGGACAAGCAAGGCAGGCAGTAGTAAGATCCAGCCCGTGCGTTGTTCCCGACCTCGGATTGTATTCAAGTTCATCATGAAGTCAAAGGTAAAAATTCAAAAGACTAACTCTTAAACAAGTAAAAAGTCCAAGGTGAAAAGGCAAAAGAAACCGCAAATGATGCAATTGTTTTGATTTACTTTTGCCTTTTACAGGGTTGCCTGGTTATGCCGACGGTTTCGCTTGACCCGCGTTGAGGAGTCGGCGCGTTTCATTCGCGGCAGATTGCATTGCTTTTTCCGGACTCGTTCGGTTGGTGAGTGCGGCACTGAGGTAGCGTTGCAAAATATCAGAGGCTTGGGCATATTGTGCAATCGGCGGACGTAAGACGGCTTTTTGCACCACCTCTAAAATCTGCGGGTAGTGGGGGTATTTAGCGACAATCTGTGGGTCTGTAAATAATGCCCGTCGGCTGGGCAGATAGCCCTCTTTCAATATGAATTGCCGCTGTGTTTCTTCACTGGTAAAGTATTGAATCGCTTTCCAGGCTTCCTCTGGATGTCGAGAGGATTTAGAAATTCCAAAACCCCACCCGCCTAGGCAAGCCGCCCCACTTTGACCGGCGGCGTGAACCATCGGTTTAATCCCGATTTTTCCCTTGATGGGCGAAGTCTCTTCATTCGCTAAAGGCCAGACATAAGGCCAACTTCTTAAAAACGCTGCCTGACCGTTTTGGAAGAAGCGTCGGGTATCTTCTTCGTGATAGGTTGTCACCCCAGGCGGAGCAACACCCTCCTGAACGGTGCCGCGCAAAAACTCGATGGCTCTTAAGGCTTCCGGTCGATCTAACCCAACTTCTAACGTGTCGGGATTCACCCAGAAGCCACCAGCGCCTTCGAGAACCTCCATAAACATTGCCACCGCTCCTTCGTATTGGCGACCTTGCCAGAGGTAGCCCCATGTTACCTTTCCTGCCTTCTGCAAGGTTTTGGAAGCTGCCATCAAATCTTGAAAAGTTTCTGGCGGCTGCAATCCGGCTTCTGCTAGCAAGTCTTTCCGGTAGTAGAGCATCCCCGCATCAGAACGAATTGGCAGTCGGTACAGCTTGCCTTCGTAACGTCCCCCTTCGACATCATTGGGTGAAAATGCTGCCAATTCGTCTTGGGAAATCCGGTTGCTGAGGTCTAGCAGCCAACCCGCCGCCGCAAATTTTGGCGTCCAGATGATATCCATGACCACCAGGTCATAAGGAGATTCTCCCAAGATGAAAGCAGAGGTATAGAGGTCTTCAACCAAGTTTGTAGCGTTAGGACCTTCAACGATGTTGATGCGAATGCCTGGATTCTCTGCCTCAAAGTCTTTGATCATCCGCTGCAAGGGTGGGGCATCTGGGGCAGGCAGCAACAGGTTGAGCGTGACTGGCTGCTGAGCCATCACGAACCAGCTAAACAATACGATGCCCAAGAAAAGAAGAATAGATATCCCAACGCGACGCAAAGAGCGGAGGTTTGGTAGGAATTTTCGCAGTTTGTTTACCGATTGGCGATAGAACATTGTCGCTTTATCAAGCAAAGGTTTAATAGTTGATTGGGAAACAAATAAAGACAATTAAATTTTCTCAACCGGCTTATTTGATGGCTAGCTTACTCACTTTGCTTAAAATTGCTTAATACTCTGATAAGAAGCCCGAAAAAAAAGCTCGTGCTACAGATAAAGTTTCAGCTTGTCATCAATGCAGATGATTCCCTTGAAAAAGGCAAAGTTTGCAGAAACGTATCCTAGGCTGAACTGAGATCGTCTCTGGTTCTCCTAGGAGTACAAACTGTTTATTTCCGATAGATAAAAATGCTTTGATATCAGTAAATTAATTTCTTATTAATGAGAGATCAACCTTCCAAAGAGATAGCAAGCTATAAACAAAAAACTTTCCTGGGGGGTTTGAGTTGCAAACCTAAAAGTGGTAAAATCCTCGTTAATATAAGATTAAGTTTTATTAAATTTAAAAAAAGTTTGATTAACCTTGGAAGGGTTAAGACTCGCGATCGCTACGAAAAACTCTAAGGTTAAGACTAGCGATCGCTGCGAAAAACTACCCAATTGTACAAACCACAATTTCTATTGATATTCATCTATTAGAATTAGCAGTTATCGATTTGAAGTGCTTGCCGCCAGCTTTGCAACCACATTCGCCAATTCATCTGGCTCAACTGGCTTCGCCAAATGCATCTGAAAGCCTGCCGAGAGAGCCTGCGTGCGGTCTTCTTCCCTCGCATAGGCAGTCAGCGCGATCGCCGGAGTCTCTCCTCCTTGGCTGGCATCCAGTTTCCGCACTTTCCCAAGCAAAGAATAGCCATCCTCGTCGGGCATCCCAATGTCACTCACCAGAACATCCGGTCTGACTTGAGGGATTCGCTCAAATGCTTCTTGTGCCGATGCCGCTGCGATCGCTTCAGCGCCATATTGTTCCAGCATGAAGGTCAGAAATTCCCGCGTGTCAGTATCATCGTCCACAACCAGTACTCGCACGCCATCGAGTAAAGCGCTGCCGACGGAGGATTCAGAACCCAATAAAACATCTTCTTCCATTGTTAGTTTTTTCGCCTCACTCTTGATAAGTGGCAATATTACTGTGAAAGTTGCTCCCTGTCCTTCGCCCGGACTTTCTGCGTAGACAGTCCCACCGTGCAGTTCTACTAAATGATGCACGATTGCCAAACCGAGTCCCAGTCCACCGTGCTTCCGAGTCGTTGAGCCATCCGCTTGTCGGAAGTAATCAAAGACATGGGGCAAAAAGTCAGCACGGATGCCCTTCCCGGTGTCGAGGACTTGAATTTGGGCATAGTTGCGATAAGTCCTGAGTCCTTCATTTGTCATGAGTTCGCGTTCGTTGGCGAATGACTTTTGACCGCTGACCATTGACAGTCTTATCTCAACACGACCGCCTTCCGGCGTAAACTTAATCGCGTTTGAGAGCAAATTCCAAACAACTTGTTGTATGCGGCTGGAATCGCCCGAAACCAGCCCTACAGATGGATCGAGGAAAGACTGAAGCTGAATCGATTTCGCGTCAGCCGCCAGACGCACCGTGTCGATAGCTGCCTCAAGGGTAGAGACTAGGTTGATTGGGGAGATATTTAGACCGACTTTTCCGCGGATGATCCGCGAGACATCCAGCAAATCATCAATGAGCTGTGTCTGCAATTTAGCATTGCGCTCGATGGTTTCAATCGCACGAGCAGTGGTAGCTTGGTCAAACTTTCGGGTGCGGAGTAGTTGCGTCCAACCGAGGATTGGGTTGAGCGGCGATCGCAACTCGTGAGAAAGTATCGCTAAGAACTCATCTTTCATGCGATTCGCTTGCTGAGATTCTTGGTAAAGCTGTGCATTGTCAATCGCCGCCGATGCCATCTGAGCCATTTGTACCAGGATGGCTTCATCCTCTTCGGTGAATTCCCCGTCGTATTTGTCGGAAAGCTGAATTAAACCGATATTTTTTCCATTCCGACCGATCAGGGGTACAGCCAGCCAACCCCGCATCGGTGGGTGCTGGTCAGCCGCCTTCCCAAAACCTCGCCAAGCTGGATGTGCTTCTAGTTCGGCTTGCGTCATCCGCATCGGGCGCTTCATTCTACAGACCAGTGCATAGATGCCAGAACCATCGGTTGTTTCACTGTAATCTCGCCACTGCGCGTACTTATCTGACAGAGAAACTGAGTTAATCGCCTGTTCCCAGTTCTCGCCTACCGTGATGCTAGTGACTGACTGATGTGTCCCGATGATTTCGCGGGACTGTGCGGTAATCAGCGATAGCATTTCGTCGAGAGATAGGGTTGAGTTGATGGAAACGGATGCCTCTGCGAGGCGTTGCAAACGGCTGGTATATTGCCGTTGACGGGTTAACATTTGGGCGCGTTCTAATGCGATCGCTATCTGATCGCAAACAACCTTCATCAATTCAATTTCATCCGGCTCGAAACGGATGCGGTTGCGGGTGCCAAAAGAAAGGATTCCCATGAGCTGACCGTGGGCGAGTAACGGGTGACAAGTATAAGCTGTCATTCCCAGCGATCGCGCCATTTCTATTTTCGGGTCTGTGGATTGCTGAACGTTCTCTGCGACGAAGTGGTGACGCTCTAAAGCGACACGTCCACACACAGTTTCACCCAAATCCAACCACTCTCTTTCTTGGGAAACTTGCTCGGAAACTCCACCACAACAGTTTAAACGCAGAAGTTGTTTTTCCCGATCGACCAAGTAGTTGAAATAAACTTCAAGCCCCAGATGAGAAGAAAGTTCTTGAAATAGGTTTTCGATCAGTTCTTGCGGTCGATCGTTCAACAGTAACTTGCTTGCCGTTTCAGAGAGAAGCTTGAGCCGCTCGTGGCTTTTGTGTAGGTCTTGTTCGGCAGCTTTGCGATCGCTGCGTTCCTGGCTTTCTCGCAAAGCTCGCATGACTGATGGCACCAGTCGCTCTAGCCGTTGCTTCACCACGTAGTCTGTCGCACCGTTTTTCAGAGTGTCAATCGCCAATTCCTCCCCAATCGTCGCCGAGACAAAAATAAATGGCACATCGCAGCAAAGGGAGCGAGCGATTTTCAGCGCTGAGATGCCATCAAACGACGGCAGTGAGTAATCTGAGAGAATCAAGTCAAAAGAGTCTGTTTCTAGTGCTGTAACAAAGTCAGTGCGCGTCTCTACTTGCACCAACTCGCAGTCAATCCCACCATTGCTTAAATTCGCATAGATGAGTTCTGTATCTAGCAGACTGTCTTCGAGTAGGAGGATACGCAGTACTTTCACAGGACTCAAACCTTTTTTTGATTATTCAGCGCAACCGTGGAAATCAACATTACTGCTTAAAGCTGAAAACGAAAGTTTTGATTTTGAGTGATTAGATTTTTTTTTGATTCCAAATTTAAAACTCATAATTTAAAATTTTTTCGTTTATAATCCCTTATTTTCATGAATGAACTCCATTATGAATGCTTAATTTCTTCTACCTGCTTAGACAGTACAGGCAATGGGTAAAGAACCAGGTGGTGGCTGATTGACGATTGCCCAAAAAAGCCCGATTTCCTTGATGGCGTTCACAAATTCATGAAAATCAACTGGCTTCACAACATAAGCATTCACCCCTAAATCGTAACTCCTAATCAGATCTTGCTCCTCCCGTGAAGAAGTCAGCATGACGATTGGGATTACTTTCATCGTAGGGTCAGACTTCAACTGTGCTAGCACTTCCAGCCCATCCACTTTGGGTAATTTTAGATCTAGCAGTACCACGACCGGATTCCCTTCAATCCGCAGCTTAAAAATCCCCCGTCGATAGAGATAATCTAGCGCTTCCTCCCCGTCGCGCACGACCACCACTTCATTCGCTAGATGGTTTTCCTCTAGCGCTGCGAGTGTTAACTCAACATCGTTGGGACTATCTTCAACTAGCAAAATTCGTTTCAATTCTTTCATTCATCCCCCTGTATCAATTAAAAATTAAAAAATTTATTCTTCTTAATTTTTAATTTTGCATTTTTAATTTTCATGTTTTTCCTGCCAATTTTGGCAATGAGAAGTAGAAAGTTGCTCCACCCTCTACCGCACCCTCTGCCCAGGTTCGACCGCCATGACGATGGATAATTCGCTGGACGTTCGCCAATCCAATGCCAGTCCCCTCGAACTCTTGTTGGCTGTGCAGGCGCTGAAATACGCCAAAAAGTTTGTGTACGTACTGCATATCGAATCCTACGCCATTATCACGAATAAAAAAGACAACCTCAGACTCATTGTCAGTGCTGCCAATTTCTATTTCGGCATGGGTGCGTGTCTGCGTGTACTTAATAGCATTCGCCATCAGATTCTGGAGTACCAGCCGTAACATGGAAGGGTCGCCTTGGACTTCAGGTAAGTTTTCAAGTTGCCAAGTTACCGCCCGGTTATTGATTTCCGGCTCTAGATCGCGTTGGACTTCTCGAACCAGCCGATCCATATTAATCGATGCATAGCGCATCTCAGTGCGCCCCATGCGGGAAAAGGCGAGCAGTTCATCGACGAGAACTCCGGCTTGTTTAGTGGTCTGGGCAATCGTTTTGAGATAACGCAGACTGGTTTCATCGAGGGTTGTTGACCCTAGCCGTTTTAGGAGCAAGTCCACGAAACCGCTAATATGGCGAAGTGGTGCCCGCAAGTCATGGGAAACCGAGTAAGAAAAAGATTCAAGTTCTTTATTGGCGGCTTCTAGCTGGGTCGTGCGTTCTTTGACCCGTTTTTCTAAGTTTTCGTTGGCTTGTCGAATCGATGCTTCAGCAAATTTGCGATCGCTAATATCGATACACGAGCCGATATAACCCAGAAAAATGCCCTCTGGCGTAAATCGGGGAATCCCAATATCTAGAAGCCATCGGTACTCCCCATCAAAGCGTCTGAGGCGATATTCCATTTTTAAATCTTGACGGGCATCAAAGCCATTTACATAAGTGTCTAAACAAAACTGGAAATCGTCGGGATGAACTCCTTCCATCCAACCATTGCCCATCTCTTGTTCCGTTGTCCGTCCGGTAAAGTTCAGCCAGGGTTTATTGAAGTAATAACAGAGCTTGTCTAAACCAGACATCCAAATCAAGACGGGAGCCGTATCTGCCATCTGGCGAAAGCGTTCCTCACTTTCGCGTAATGCGGCTTCAGCGTACTTGCGATCGCTAATATTGCGGAAGTATAGCGATAGTCCTCCGGTTTCCGTAGGGTAAGCGCGGACGACAAACCAAGCGTCGAATGGTGGGTAATAGTCTTCCAGTTCCAGAGGCACTTGCTCGGCAATTACCCGCCGGTACATCTGATCGAAGCGGGTGTTGACAACTTCTGGCAACTCTTCCCAGAAGTTCTTGCCCAGAAGTTCTTCCGAGGAACGACCCAAAGTTCTGGCTCCCTCGCGGTTAACGTAGGTAAAACGCCACTCGCGGTCGAAGGCGAGAAAGCCGTCGGTGATGCTTTCGAGAATATTGGAGACTTGCTCTTTAGCAGTTTCTGCTTCCGCACGGGCGATTTGCTCCAAGGATAAAAGCAAAGCGCGTTCTGCCTCTACTTGTTTGCGATCGCTAATGTCCAGTAAAAAGGCGACACCCTCTTGCTGAGAGTCGTTAAGCAAGGCAATCCCCAGAACGATCGGCACTCGCTTGCCGTCCCGTTGGACGTACTCTTTCTCGTAAATATTGGAAACTCCCGTTGCTAGAACCTCTGCGATCGCTCGCTCATCTACGTGTTGGTACTCTGGGGGCGTTAGGTTTTTCCAACTGATTTTTCCCAATTCGGTAAATTCTTCGCGGGTGTAGCCAACCAAGCGGAGGTAAGCGTCATTGGCTTCAGTGATGAAACCATCCAAATTCCAGAAGGCAACGCCGCTCAGGTTGGAGTCGAAGAGTCTGCGGAAGCGCTCTTCCGAGCGACGCAACGCTTCCTCAGATGCTTTGCGATCGCTGATATCGCTAACTAAGCCGACAAATCCTTCAACTTGCCCAAGACTGTCAAACTGGGGAATGTAAGTGGCACTGATGTAGCGGATGCCACCATCTTGATAAGGGATTTCGGTTTCGTAAGTAACTTGTTTTCCTGACAAGACTGCTTCGATATACGGACGAGTCGCTTCATAAGCGGCTTCGCCCAGAACCTCCCGAACTTGCTTTCCATTCACTTGCGTGCCATAATCCCCGAACCATTCTTCATAGGCTTTGTTGTGAAAGCAATAGCGCTGTTCTGAATTGATATAGGCAATCAGGACTGGCAAGGCATTTGTAATCAGGCGGAGTTCATTTTCTTTTTTTTCCAGCGTCTCCTGCGCTTGCTTGCGCTCGGTGATGTCCCGGTAATAAATGCTCAGCCCGTCTTCGGAAGGATAAGCATGGATCTCTAACCAGATGCTTAACGGCTCGTAGAACACCTCGAAATGGACAGCCACCTGCTCGGTAATTGCCCGTCGATATTCTCGCTCAACTTTCGTCCCTACTGACCAAGGCCATTGCTCCCAGTGAGTTTTGCCAATGATTTCCTCCAGTTTTTGCCCGTTGAGCCTCGCTGTTTCATGGTTTACATAGGTGATCCGCCACTGGCGATCCAAAGCGACAAACGCATCAGTGATGCTCTCTAGGACGTTCGTAACGCGACGGGTGGACTCCTGTAGCACCAACTCTGCTTGCTTGCGATCGCTGACATCGGTAATCATGGCAAGCGTGCCGAGGAATTCCCCCCTGTCGCTGAAAATTGGACTGGTACATACAATTGCCCAGAGATCCGAGCCGTCTTTGCGGCGGAACTGCAAGTCATATTGAGCGGTGACGTCTGGGTTGGGTTGTAGTATTTTTTGCAGTGCTTCCTGGCGCGACGCTTCATCCACAAAGTCGAAAATGGATCGTTCCAGGATTTCTTCCACCCTGTATCCCAGCATTTGCGCCATTCGCTGGTTGACGTAGTCTGTCCGTCCTTGGGTATCGATTGTCCAGATGCCTTCGTTGGCAGTATCGATGAGGCGACGATAGCGCTTCTCACTTGCTTGTAGCTTCAGCAGACTCGTCTCTAGCCGCTGTTTTGCAGTGTGTAGTTCTGAGTTCAGCGAGCTGATCAAGAACGTCACCAGAATAAATACACCCAGTCGCACTACAAGGCTCGTGCTGGTGACGTTTACAGAATAGAGCGGCCCTAAGAAGAGGAAATTGGTAACTAAAGCCGATAAAATTGCAGCTAGCAGCCCCGGAACCATGCCACCATACCAGGCACTAATCGACACTGCTGCATAAAAGAAGGGGAAAATGAGCGGTCCCATCAGCGGCTGTAACAGGAGTGTCAGTAGCAGAGCTACCACCACACTCAATACAACCACGCCATAGCTCAAGAGTTGGGAGCGTGTTACTTTCAGCATGAACCTTTCAAGATCGAAATCCAAAGCGCACCTATCACCAAGGCTTTTTTAACCCTAAGGTAGATGACAATTTTTTGGCATTCACCTTATGGATTATTTATGGAGTTGTTAGGATTCGCAATAATTAGCAGCGATCGCGCTCAAAATCGCAACTCGCCACTTTTTCCCAGTATCTTTGGGTTTTAGTATCTAAATTCACGCGAATCTCGTTCATTCAATGCGATCGCTCTGGAAATTTATTCATAAAATTTAAATTAAACTCAGTTGATAAAAACGACATGAAAACAAAAAAATACTTGGCGCATAGAGTTCGCATCTGAATAAACTTATGCAAACCCTCCGCGAAAGTTAGTATGCTTTCATCGAACTAATCGGGGATCTGCCCAAGTAATCCGCACCATTAGCCATTCTCTTTTCCGCAATGACCACTGACGACATCGCTGAAGAATATGTCAATTTGATGGCAAAATTAATTGATTTGCCACTGGCTCCAGAACACCATCCAGGTGTGGTGGAGAATCTGAGTAAAATTGCTGCGATCGCGCAACTCGTCAACGAGTTTCCTCTGCCCGATGAAATCGAAGCCGCACCCGTGTTTCAACCATGAGCCAAGCCTATCCTGACGCTACTCAAATTGCCTATGCCGTGCGGAATTCTGAAGTTTCAGCAAAAGCCGTCGTTGCTGCTACCTTGGCGAGAATTGCCGACCAGAATCAGACGCTGAACTGTTTTACAGCTGTTACGGCTGAGACGGCAATTGCAGACGCCGAAACCATCGATCGCGCGATCGCTCAAGGCGACGATCCGGGTGTTTTAGCAGGGGTACCTTTCGCCGTTAAAAATCTCTTCGATATCGCGGGTTTAACCACCCTCGCAGGCGCAAAAATTAACGCCGAAAATCCTCCAGCGATCCAAGACGCCACCGCCGTCGCCAAACTCAAACAAGCAGGTGCCGTCCTAGTCGGGGCGCTGAATATGGATGAGTACGCTTACGGCTTTGTCACTGAAAACAGCCACTACGGTACATCAGCAAACCCCCACGATCTGACTCGCGTTACCGGAGGTTCCTCTGGAGGTTCTGCGGCTGCTGTGGCATCTGGATTAGTGCCGCTGACGCTGGGTTCGGATACGAACGGCTCGATCCGCGTTCCTGCGGCATTTTGCGGGGTTTTCGGCTTTAAGCCGACTTATGGGCGTTTGTCAAGAGCAGGCGCGGGATTGTTTTCGAGTAGCTTCGATCATATTGGGCCGTTTGCCCGTTCTGTGCGCGACCTAGCTGCCGTTTTTGATGTGTTGCAAGGGCCAGATGGTAGAGATCCGGTTTGTACAACTCGCCCCCCAGAACCGTGCTTGCCGCATCTTAAACGGAGCATTGAGGGGTTGCGAATTGCGGTGGCGGATGTTTATTTTGCCCAAGGTGCAGAACCAGAAGCGTTGGAAGCGGTTGCTAATGTCGCGCGGGCGTTAGGCGTGCAAGAAACTGTCACCATCCCGGAACCCCATCGGGCAAGGGCGGCGGCGTATGTGATTACGGCGAGTGAAGGGTCGAATCTGCATTTAGCTTCCTTGCGATCGCGTCCTCAAGATTTCGATCCGGCAACCCGCGATCGCTTTCTAGCCGGTGCCCTGATTCCGGCAAGCTGGTACATTCAGGCGCAAAGATTTCGGCAATGGTACCGCGATCGCGTTCGGGAAATCTTCAGCGAGGTTGATATTATTCTCGCCCCAACGACTCCCTGCGTTGCTCCTCCAATTGGACAAGAAAAAATGGCGATCGCTGGCGAGGAGGTGCTAGTCCGTCCCCACCTAGGACTCTTCACTCAACCCCTATCTTTTATTGGTTTGCCGGTTCTCTCTGTCCCCATTCATCGCCCCGATGCCATGCCTTTAGGAGTGCAAATCATCGCCGCGCCTTACAACGAGACGCTGATTCTCCGGGTGGCGGCGGTACTGGAGGCACAGGGTATTATTTCAGCGCCGATTGCTAATAGCGATCGCGCTTAACCCGATACATCTCGTTATCGAGATTCAGTTTTTAGAAATCCCATCCCTGATAACGTCGGGGTACGGGGGTTTCTGATCTATCGTTGCCCAAAAGTTAAAGGGTATCCCAAGAAAAAACCTCGGTTGTGTATGCCGAGGTTAATGTCTAGAGAAGAGATATCCGGTTTAGGAAAGTGTTTTAGCCGTGTTGAGCTTTTTCAAACCCCCGATCTTGCTATGGGTGTCAATCGCTCTAACAACCACTCTGTAACACTTCCAGAATTCTTTAATTTTTGAAGTTTCTGCAACAGTAAAGCCATTACACCTTCGTAGGGAGCGGTTTATGTGCGATCGCTTGGATTGGCTGCTACTGCTTTCTTCGGTTTCTTGCCTGCTTTTAGCTCTTGTTTTTCGTCGAAATGCATCTCTAGTGGTTCGCCGACATACACATCAGCCTCCATAAAGAAGCTGTCGGCAGTCATACACTCATCGAGGGTTAGGGTATTCCCTTCTTTATTGGTGTATCGCATGAATGTGTAACCTCGTGTGAACCTATGTAAACTAATATAACATCTTTTTTAATTATCTTGACAGAATTTCAATTTCATAATAAAAATCATGCTTTGGGAGGAGCATCCTGATGCATGCGAATTTAGTCCCACCGCCTCAAGCTTGGGGATATGTGCGTATTCAGTCCGCCTAGTCGCCCTTACATTTTTGCTGTCATGGGGCACACTTCATCGAATTGATTAATTGTGCAAGACACAATAGGTCATTTTCCGGTAAAGATTCAGACACGGGCAGGTAAAGCACATATTGGATCAGCCGTTGTGCATTCTCCGCTGCTTCAGTCGCTGGTTTGTCACCTGACGAAGCGTTATCTATATCTATATCTATAAAGGTCAAACTGGTATTTCCTTGAGTAGCGTCAAAACCAGACTCTCTAAGTTTTGCCATCATTGCTGGGGGATTTGAAACCAGTATGGGAACAACCCAAAACGAGTTGTACTCAGTTTGGCTTCCGGGGCAAGGAATTTCGGGTTTGAGAAGAGACAGAAATTTGCGGGCATTTTTTGACCGTCTTTCAAACCATTGGGTATTGCAGGTTCTTAATCTCCGCCTCAAAAGAACCAGCATCCGAGTCGGAGGACGATACCTAATTTTTGCCAGAATATCTCCTTGAGAAAACCCCCGTGTCATTGAGTTGATCGCGGAGTCGAGATTCTTTCCCAAGTATTTAAGAAAAACCAGTAGAGGGTAATATATCCAAGGAATGGAAAAAAGCTTTAAGCAAAAATACTTAAGGATACGTTTAAAAAACCAAGGCTCGCTCTTGGAGGGATATTGTTGCTCGATCTCTCTCATTTGTTGAGCAAGCGATCGCTCCTGAATGATAGCGATCGCTCCCCCAAGCGCCGTACAGGACTTGATCGGGCCAAAACTAAATAAACTTATATCCGCATCCTTAGAACCGTGATATTTATCTCCAGCAAAAGCTTGGGCACAATCCTCAACCAGGAAAATCTGGTGTTTCTTGCACAGTTCGGCATAAGGCTCCAGATTAATAATCGAACCGAATAAATGTGCCACAATCAAAACTTTACTTTTTTCCGAAATCAGAGATTCCAGTAATTTGATATCGGGTGCAAGTGTATCTAAGGAAATATCCACGGGTATCGGCACTAACCCGTGCCGTTTCACCACATCAACCATATCCCGAATATTGACAGCACTCATCAACACTTCCGATCCAGCAGGAAGGTTTAAAGACTGTAGCAGCAGATCGAGAGCTGTTCTAACTGAAAGCGTAACTAGAACCTTGCTACACTCATCAATTTCTTCGTCCCATCTACGCTTAAATCCAGGCTTATGGAGAATTTTGACGCGATCGTATTGTGTTTCTAAAAGTTCTCGCCCCAGCCAATCAAGTTGAATTTCTCGGATAATTTGCTCTCTGTTTGGGAAGTAAAGAAAGGAAAAAAGACTTGCTATAAGGTCGGCAAAGCTAATATGCAGACGCAATCTAGGATAAACTTTCAACCTTGTTACAGGCGACTTTAAGCTCGACGCTAACGATAAGTTGGTTGTCACATCTTTCACCAGTCGCATTACCCGCCCGGAGCTTAATTCCTGGCTAACAGAATCAAGTCTTCTAAGAGAAGACTGCCTAAGAATTTTAGTTTATTTCAATGGACTTGAGCGATGAGCCTTGAACTTGAGTTTAAGGCGGACTTGGGGCTACACAAAGAGCGCACTCCAAGCACTTCAATTACTTTCCCAAACAATCCTGCTACTTGGTCGCGACACCGGCGATTTGAGGGCTAACAATGGGGAAATCGATCTCAAACTTTTCGTAATTGAGGCGGTCAAAACCAGCGTTTTCCAATGCTACCCAAGTTTCTCGATCTGGGTTGCAACCATCGGCAAGAAATTTCCACACTGGACGCACTCCCTCCTGTACCCGTCGCAAGAAAGTACCTTGGGGTGCGGCGACGTGTTCGAGAAACAAGAAGCGCCCGCCGGGTTTGAGAACTCGCAAGATTTCATGGAAAGTTGCTGTTAAATCCGGCACCGAACACAAGACAAGGGTACTAACGACTGCATCGATACTGTTATCTTCAGCTTCCAGTCGTTGGGCGCTAATACTGCGGATATCGGGATTGTTTAAGCCATTTCGTTCGCCTTCTTTTCGCAGATAAGGATGCATATACGGGTTCGGCTCGATGCCAATCCAGCGAATGTCTTTGGGATAATAAGGGAAGTTAGCACCCGTTCCTGGGCCAATTTCCAACACATCGCCGTGCAAGTCAGAAAATAGATCGCGCTTGCGATCGCTTACCAGTTTTTCATATCCAGCGTTGCCTTTGGATAGCAACCACGCAAATAAGCGCTTATTCCAGCAACAGGGACAGCTTTGCATTTGTAACTCCATAGAAATTTCTTATTATCTACTAGCTGCTGACCGAGTGCTGAGTGGCTGTGCTGGGCGGCTATAAAAATACCCTAGGGGCATGGCAATACCATATCCCTAGGGAACACGAACTTTATACGTTATTTAAGCCCGATTCCTTATTCAATCGTCAACTTAAATGTGTATCTGGAATTGGTCAGCTTATAAGGCTGTGCAACCACAACCCGGTAATCGCCTGTTGATGTTGCCTCGAAATAAATATTTTGTGGGTGTTCCATCACTTCTCCGTTAGGCCAAACGAAGGTGAAGCCAGACAGTCCTTCGTCGTTGTTATCGGCACCTACGCGATCGCCTTCCCAGGTTACTTCTGTAATAATTGTTTGACCTTTCCGTGCCCTGAAAGTATAGATGTCCTTTTTGCCTAGGGGCACCGCTCCCTTAATCGTAGTAGAGCTTCTCCCCTGTGCAAACTGTACGCGCCGATTGACGCCGGTTTGGGGTTGGGCGGCAATTTGGAGGGTAGTATTGCCTACGTTAGTCTTAGAAACATGAATACCGGAAGCGTTGTTAGTGAGTGCTGTCGCCCATGCTTGGGAGTTCAACAATAGAAATGCCCCTGCACCGAGTAGCGCCAGCGTTGAAACATATTTGTAATTAAATTTACGAAGACCGAATGCCATGTGTTAACCTTCCTTTGAACTGAAGACGAGTTGTCGGCATCTGCACTTAGCACCCTTCAACTGCCTGCTTTTTGGTTCTTCAAATCGACGAAAAGCATTTCCAGAAATCAGGCAAAACCAAGGCTCGTTAGGGTTACAGAGCTTTACAGAGCGTGTGTGCGCGGGGAAGGAAAATAGTCATTAGACGCAGGAATGACCAATGGCAATGATGAAAACTTACGACTGGATTGTTGTCGGCGGCGGCATTACAGGCGCGGCGCTGGCTTACGAACTGGCAATCAAAGGCTTTTCGGTTCTTTTGTTAGAGCAACACGCCTCACTGCAAGGTGCCACTCGCTATAGTTATGGTGGAATTGCCTACTGGTCAGGGACGACTGAGTTGACGCGACAGTTATGTGCTGAGGGGATTGAGCGTCACCGCATTTTATCTGAGGAATTAGACACCGATACCCAGTTCCGCGAATTGGATTTAATTTTGACGATTGGTACTGATGACGATCCGGAGAAAGTTGCTGCCAACTACGCTGAGTTTGCAATTCCGCCTCGGTTACTCAGCGTTGCAGAAGCTTGCGAGATAGAACCGCTACTCAATCCAGATGCGATCGCTGCTGCTTTAACGGTTCGTCACGGTCACATTGAACCCGAAAAACTAACTCAAGGCTACACTCAAGCTTTTCGCCGCGCTGGGGGTGAGGTGCAAATCGATCGGGTGGTGGAACTACTCGGCACAGGCTCAAAGATTCAGGGAGTCAAAACCCCAACGGCAACCTACCACGCTGCCAAAACGGTTATTTGTGCCGGTGCAATGAGTCGGACGCTACTCAAAGCTGCGGGTATTCCCATCCGCTTGTATTTCACCCATACCGAACTCATCGAAACGCCACCCGTTGATGTACAGTTGCAGACAACGGTGATGCCAGCAGAGATCAAACGCTTTCAACTAGAAGCAGAAGCAACTATCCCTGAACGCGATCGCTTATGGGATGAACCCGATTATGAGCCTGTTCCACCGATTCTAGATGCGGGTGCGATTCAGTTCAAAGATGGCAGTTTACGCATCGGTCAAATTAGCCGCGCGATCGCGAACCCCGACGCTAAAATTGATGCGGCTCAAAGTGAAGCGAACCTTCGTGCTGCGGTGGGGAAAATCTTACCTGCACTAGAAAATCTACCCGGAAAGTGGCATCACTGCTTGGTTGCGTTTAGTAGCGATCGCCTTCCCTTAGTCGGCGCACTCAATAACGTAGACGGCGCTTATCTCTTCTCCGGATTCTCAAATCCCTTGGTATTCGTGCCATCCTTAGCCAAGCATTTTGCTAGTTGGGCAGCAGGTCAAGAAGACGAGGTTCTCACCCAATTATCGCCGCTACAGTTGTAGCGATACAATCCCTATTAGTCTGCGTAGGCAGGCTTTGTTTGTATAGCCGCGACTTCAATCGTGAGGCGTTTTTACTATGACAACCACGAGTTTATTGATTTTTGCGATCGCTGGAATGTTTGCCGGAATTCTCGCGGGATTTTTAGGCATTGGCGGCGGTACGGTTCTTGTCCCCTTATTAGTCGCTTTGAAATACACACCCGTGCAAGCGGTTGGCACCAGTAGCCTAGCAATTTTAATCACAGCAATTTCTGGCAGTGTCCAAAACTGGCGGATGGGGTTATTCAGCTTCAAAAGAGTAATTGCCATTGGATTTCCTGCTGTAGTCACTGCACAAATTGGTGCTTATTTAGCTACCCAATTCCGTCCTTATTTACTGCTAGCAGCTTTTGGATTATTGCTACTTTTAAATATTTACTTAGTTGAACTACGCAAGCAGCTAACAATCAAGAAGAAGCAGGAAGAAGAACAGGAACTAAAAACTCCAGGTAGCCACGATACCATCCCTAAAAATTCAAACATCTTCTTCAATCCAAATTTTGCCAGAATTGCCACTGGCAGCGCTGCTGGGATACTCGCAGGTTTATTTGGGGTTGGTGGCGGTGTAATTATGGTGCCGCTGCAAATTTTACTTTTAGGAGAAACCATCAAAGTCGCCATTCAAACCAGTTTAGGTGTCATCGTTATTACAGCTATATCAGCGACTATCGGACACGCTTTCAGAGGCAATGTTTTGTTAGTTGAAGGACTTCTTTTAGGATGTGGTGGTTTCTTGGGGGCGCAAATAAGCACGCGCTTTCTACCCAAATTGCCCGATGAAGTCGTCAGTTTAGCCTTTCGCACCTTGCTAGGGATTTTATCTATTTATGTCTTTTGGCAAGCATGGCAAAACTATAACAATTTTAAAATTTAAGCTTATATAAAAACTGTTTTTAGATAAGTTGAAACTTTAAATTACAATAATTACCTTTCTCTATTTATTGAATTTATTTGTATTGATAACGAGCCTGGTTTAGTTATCAGATACGAGCGGTTCAGACCCCCGACTTCTGGGAGAAGTCGGGGATCTCGCCTTCACTAATAACTCGTAACTAATAACTAAGCAGACAAACCGTTTCTTTCTCTTAAACCTTTAGCAAGCGACAAGCGCATCTGAACGATTCAGAACTCTTAAATCCTCCTCATCCAACTCGACGGGGACGCCGCTGCGAATCAGTTCCACAAAGTCCTCGTTGGGAACCATAAAGCACAGCGTATACAAGCGATCGCAACCTGTATTTTCAATTTTATGAATCCCTGTCGGCGGGACTAATAAGCTGTCTCCAGGGCAAATCGGGACGGTTTTGCCGTCGCAAGTCGCAAGTCCTTGCCCCTTGAGGACAAAAAACATCTCCACAGCCATTTGGTGACGATTGGGAGGAGTTTTCCCACCAACATCAAAAATTTCTACACAAAACGTTAATGAAACGTTAGCGCTTGCCGGATCGAAGACAATCGCTAACCGATTACTATCCTCAGGAGTGATGCGAAAGGCTTGATAGTCTCTGGGAGACTTGACGATCGGAATCATGCAACGGGACGAGTCCATCGGGCATTTCTCCTCTAAAAGAGAGCAATATGGCTAATGGCTAATTGTTCGTTACCATTGGCGATTAGCATTAGCGGTTAGCCAACTGAATTGCTTCTACGATAGCTTGAGAATCTGCCACGAAACCAAAACACTGTTTTACGTTATAAAGGGTGGCTTGCCAGCAATACTCTGGGGATGTGGTAGCAGTACCATCCTTTACCAAAATGCAGTCATAGCCGAGAAAGTTAGCATCTTGCAGTGTTGCCATCACGCACTGATCTGCATTGACTCCGGCAAAGAACAAAGTCGTTTTTCCCAGGTTCCGCAAGATGCTGTCGAGAGGTGTATCCCAAAAACCGCTCATCCGGTACTTATCGACGCGGATATCTTCGGGGTTGGGTTCCAATTCATCCACCACCGCCGCCGCCCAACTGCCCACCATCAGCACTGGCGAACCATTCGCGGGCAACGGATCTCCTAAACCCACGCCATCGCCAGTGGGATTATAAACATGGCGTACACTAGCGCTGATATTCAGTAAGTCGGGACGGTTTCCCCAGTTAATCCAAATCACCGGAACGTTTGCCGTTCGCAATTCTGGCAACAGCGTTTTAAGCGGATTGATGGGCGTTCGGGCGGGTGTCACGTCTACGCCAATGTGGGCTAGCCAGCCATCTGGATGACAGAAATCATTCTGCATATCAATCACCAAAATCGCGGCTTTTGCCAAATCTAGGCGTAGTGTCTTGGTTTCTGTGGCTAGGGTGACAACTTGCGGTTTTAAAGGCGGGCGCGTGATATCAGCAATTTCCGCATCAACTGCCCAAGCATTCGGCGGCACGCCCAAGGTACGGAGGGGTCGATTCATAGGGAGAGTGCAAGGGGGCAATCTTGAGGAATACTACTTTTTTTGCCCAGGACTCTTAAATTTTTTGATTTCTTAACTTCACGGGAAAATGCGCGAGTTATAAACTTACAGAAGGTTTGGGCATACCCGATTGACCTGTTCCTGCTTACTTGCAGAACCTCCTCACTTCTCCACCAGCAAGAGTAAGATCGGAAATAATTTTTAATCCCAAAAGGCAAAATTCCCCTTCTCCGTACCCCCCTCTATCTCCCCGCCAGCAGAGGGAAGATAAGGAATAAATTTTATTCAGGAGGGTTGGGGTGGGGTTCCGGAACTAGAATGAAACGATCTTGTTGCTTAAACCACCATCGGTAACTCTTGAAAGCTACTTTTTAGTAAAGTTTTGTCTTCCTCGGCGCGGAGGAGTTCCATTACCCGATCCTTATAATCCTGAAACAGAGGATTGCACTTAATGTCGTAAGTGCGATCGCTGGGGAGTTTTATACTCAGTTCTTCTTTAACCGTACCTGGACGCGAACTCAGCACATAGATGCGTTGAGATAGAAACACTGCTTCCTCAACATCGTGAGTAATCATAAATATTGTTGTCCGCGTGCGTTGCCAGACTTGCAGCAAAAATTGCTGCATCGCTTCTTTCGTCTGCACATCCAACGCCCCAAATGGTTCATCCATCAGTAAAATTTTCGGTTGCGAGGCTAAAGCACGCGCGATCGCGACCCGTTGCTTCATCCCGCCTGAGAGTTCCTTCGGAAGTGACTTGGCAAACCCAGACAACCCCACCACCTCCAGATAATAAGCCACCCGTCGCCGTCGTTCTACCGAGGAGACACCTTGCAGCTTTAAACCAAATCCCACGTTCTCTGCAACCGTCATCCACGGATACAGCGTATAGCTTTGGAACACCATTCCCCGGTCAGGGCCAGGTCCCGTCACGCGCACCCCATCGACCAAAACTTCCCCCGCCGTGGGAGTATCCAATCCAGCAATCAACCGTAGCAATGTTGACTTACCAGAACCCGAAGCACCTACCGCACAGATACATTCTCCCTCTTCAATCTGCAAATTGATATCTTTGAGAGCAACGAGCGAACCGCGTCGAATTGGAAATTGTTTATGGAGTTGAGAAACTTGCAAATGCATAATGAGTGATAATTTTAAGTTTTTAGATTGAGTTGCCCACTCTAATCGTCATTGGTCACTAGCACCGAACGAATCCTTCAAAACCAATGACTGCTTACTTCTTTTCTTAATCATTAGCCCACTTACAAGACACGCGCAGTAACAATCGAAACAAAAGGTCGATCGTCAAACCAATCAAGCCAATTACAATCAGTCCCGCAAAAATTTCATCGGTCTTGAGAAATCTTTGGGCGACACTAATACGGCGACCCAAGCCTTCTGTCGCTGCCACCAACTCGGACACGATGACTAAGTTCCAAGAAGCTGCCATATTGACGCGACCCGCATCGATAATACTCGGAAGAATAAAGGGAAAAATTACTTGCAATAAAACTTGCTTTCGCTGACCGCCCAAGGTGTAGGAAGTTTCCAATAGC
This sequence comes from Trichocoleus sp. ST-U1, assembly GCF_039961835.1. Lineage (NCBI taxonomy): Bacteria > Bacillati > Cyanobacteriota > Cyanophyceae > Leptolyngbyales > Trichocoleusaceae > Trichocoleus > Trichocoleus sp. ST-U1. The sequence continues at coordinate 51,704 of NZ_JAMPJZ010000011.1, read as the reverse complement.
TCTTTCGGTACAAACTTCACCGCATCCATCACCATGAGCGTGTTAAAAAATAGCGTTCCGATAAAAATCAGCAGAATTTTTGGTTCTTCTCCCAGACCAAAATACAAAATTAGTAAGGGAATAAAAGCCGGTGCTGGCATATAACGCACAATGCCAATAATCGGTTCCATCAGCGCTCGAATGCTGGAAAAAGTTCCCATCAGTATCCCTAAGGGAATTGCAATCAGCGCCGCCAGAGAAAAGCCACTCAGAACGCGAAACAGGCTATAGGCAATATCTTTTTGCAAATCGCCAGTTGCTAAAAGCCTCTGAAAAGCGCCCCAAACTTGAGCGGGAGTCGGCAAAAATAAAGGTGCGACTATCCCAGCATTGGAGACTATCCACCAAAGAGCAAGCGGGATGCAAATTGACAGAACCATTAAAGTCCATGCCAATTTTTTAGGAATCTCCTCACCAATGCGCCAGAAGACGCTAGGCGATAACATTTTACGAGGACGAGCGGAATTATTTTCCGGCAAATCTTCAGCGTAGCGGTTCATGATTTTTGCTTTGCCGCGTAGGCTTTGATAAACTGATCGTCAAATATTTGGGTGAGATTCGGAGCCTGTTTAGCTAACTTAGCCTCAACTAAAAATTTGCTAATTTCTTGAGCGGCGTAACCCAAAGAGGTCATGTCATTACCGGGACTAAATGCTTTCAAATTATCTTCAATGGTAAAGATTTTAGTCCCGGCTTCGTATTTCTTGTATTCATCAACCGTGACCCCAGCCCGTTTTGCCATCGTGGCGTAAGCTTTGTCAGGATTGGTGCGGATAAACGCCAACGTGTCGAACCAAGTATTGACCAAAGCTTGCACGTCTTGAGGACGTTCGGTAATCAGTTTTCGACTGACCGTTAAATGATCGGGAATTGCTCCCGGAAAGTCTTTAGAACTGAATAATTCTTTACTTCCAGCACGTTCTAGCGCCTTGCTGGTAAACGGTGCAAAAACTCCAACTGCATCCACCTGACCCGCAACAAAAGCAGCTGAGGCTGCGCCGGTTTCTAAAGGCTGAAAAGTAATATCAGCCTGGGTTAAACCCGCTTTTTTCAGTCCGAGAAGTAGCAAGAAATGATCGACGGTTCCTTCTTCAGCAGCGATTTTTTTCCCTTTGAGGTCGGCAATACTATTGATACCTTCCCGAACAATAATTTTATCGTTGCCTGTTGAATTGTCATTAACTAATACAATCACTTGATCGGAACCAGCAGCCACTGAGCTGATCGTGTCATTCAAGGTTTGGGTATTCGCGCTGAGCTGACCAGCATTGAGGGCGTTAATGGAATCTAAATAGCCATCAAACCACTTCAAATTCACATTAACTTTGTTCGCGTCAAACAGCTTTTCTTCCTGAGCCACCTGCCAGGGCAACCACCCAGGCCAGACACTGAAACCCATTTGGATTGTTTCAGTTTTTGAGGATGTAGCGGTTTGCTGGGGGTTAGCACAACTAACCGTAATGACGAGGCTGAGCAAAAAGACCGAGAATAGAGAAAGTAACTGGCGGGTCTTCATTGAGTCTCACTCTTTACTAGCAGGCTCATTAGGCGGGTAGCATTTCTGTTGCCGCAGCAGATGAACGTTGATTTAAAACTTGCGACTTTACCCAATCAAACCAATTTTCTAATCCCTCACCCGTCTTGGCAGAAACCGCAATAATTGTGACATGAGGGTTCATCTGACGAACGTTGGCGGCAATCCGATTAATATCAATATCGAGATAAGGAGCTAAATCGATCTTGGTAATTAGCAAACAATCCGCTTCTTGAAACATCACCGGATATTTGAGCGGCTTATCTTCCCCTTCAGTCACGCTCAACAAAGCAACTTTAACGTGTTCTCCCACTTCAAACTCAGCAGGACAAACTAAATTACCGACATTTTCAACTAGCACTAAATCAAAATCCGAAGGATTATATTGGTGTTCTAGTTGATGAATTCCCCCAGCTACCATCTTGGAATCCAAGTGGCAGGAACGCCCCGTGTTAATTGCAATAACAGGGACTCCATATTGACGCAAACGGTCGGCATCCAACTCCGTCGTCATATCCCCTTCAATTACGGCGATTTTCAAATCATCCGTCAAAACGGCAAGCGATCGCTCTAACAGTGCCGTTTTACCCGCCCCAGGACTACTCATAATATTGAAACAAGTAATCCCCCACTTATCGAAATGCGCCCGATTATGATCGGCTCCTTTCTGATTAGCATGGAGCAAGTTAATTCCTAATGCAGCGTCAAATGTTTGATGCATAAGCGTTTTTCTGTACTTCGTCAAAACTATACTCAATTCGGTCAATTTTTAGTTCTCTACCTGAGCGAATATCCTCCATCGGTGAGTCACACTCAGGGCAGCCGTATTGCAATCCAACTTGGGGTGCATATTCTTGTTGGCAGCGGTGACAAAAGGCAATCAGCGGTGTTTCCTGAATTACCAGTTCTACCCCTTCTAAAAAGGTGTTGCCAGTCTGTACTTCAAAAGCAAATTTTAGACTGACAGGTTCGACACAAGTGAACTTACCAACAATTAAGTGAATCTGGGTAATCTGGGGGCGCTCAGTCTGGGATTCCCACCAGTCTTTTACTGTGAAAATGAGCGCCTTTGTCATGTCAGTTTCGTGCAAGGCTCAACTCCACTCTGCAACTAATTCTGGTTGGGCGTAGGGGTGAATGTATGCGGCTTTTTCTTTTCGAGGTAACTGTCCTGACAGCACTAGATGCGCCATCGTGTCGCAAATCACTCGCGTCGCCATCAAAGATGTCATGTCACTGATGTCGTAAGGGGGCGATACTTCCACCACCTCAAGCCCGCAAACGGGTGCTTTCTGAACAATTTTACCCAGCATATAAAGAGCCTCGCGGGGCAATAATCCGCCCGGTTCAGGCCAACCCGTTCCAGGGACAAAACCGGCATCAATGCAGTCAATATCAAAGCTGATATAAACGCAGTCGGTTCCATCTAAAGCCCTTTCTAGAGCGAAGTTTACCGCTGCATCCAAACCCATTTCTGTGATGTCTGTAACTGTCAGAATATTTGTGGCTCGTTCTCGACAGATTTTTACACCTTGACGCGGCACTTGCCAGCCGCCGATTCCTAATTGCACGAGGTTTTTTGGATTGGCATTTTTGATGTTTGTGGCATGGAACCAAGGGCAGGTGTGCATGCGCTCATCAAGGTCTGTTTCCTGGGTATCGACGTGGCGATCGAAGTGAATAATCCCCATTTTTTTATCCCCTAAGTGGCGACAAACTCCGCGCACTGTGGGATAGCCAATTGAATGATCGCCTCCCAAAATTATTGGGAAAGCACCGGAACTAAAGATGTGAGCAATTCCTTTAGAAATTTGGTCAAATGACTTTTCGTTATTTCCGGGAATTGTGAAAATATCTCCAACATCACACAGGGTAATTTGCTCTCGCAAATCAACGCCTAATTCAAAGTTATAGGGCGTATACAAAGCTGAAATCCGCCGAATTCCTTGGGGACCAAAGCGGGTTCCAGGTCGGTAGGTGGTGCCAGAATCGTGCGGTACGCCTACAATGGCAACATCGTATTCACCGACTTTTCGCACATCTTCTATATAAGGTGCTTTCAGGAAGGTGTTAATACCTGCGTAGTGGGGAAGTTCGCCGCGAGAGAAGGTAGAAATAGAGCGATCGCGTATACTTTCTGCTGCCTCTAATCCAAACTCTAACCCTTTTGCAACCTCCTGTTGCCAGCCTGTCATTGGCAGATGGGTTTCTTTCTCTAAGGCGCGACTCGCTTCAGTAGACGGCGGCTGAAAATCCGAATTCGAGTTTTGAGAATTTATGTCAGTCATGTTTGGAAAAATGGGATGTTTCGTCAGTCTAAAAGCTCTATTTTTTCTCCCAAGTCAAAGAAGACTTGCAAAAACAATAGCCCGGGTAAGCCATAACAGATAAGCTTCTGCTATGTACCTCCCGGGCTTTTCTCCCGCCGTGTAACCAGTCCGTGTTTCAATTTCTAAAAACACTCCATGACTGATTCGCTTCTCTCGGACCAGCCGTTTAAATCTTTAGACGTAAACCGGAACCCTAGAAGCTATTAATTTTTTTTACCCGATAGCTATCAATATTTGTTGGATGAACTTTGAAAGCTTAAATGTATAGATATCAATAAATTTTAAGGGAGAATGTAATCAAAGTTACAATTTGGCGGATTCCCCCCTGGGGGAATCCAGAGTCAAGCGATCGCTACCTAGATGAACGCTCGCATCACAGCCTACAAGCAGGATTTTGCTATCGAGAAGGCTCAAATCCTACCGGACACCGCAGCCAAACCTGGATGCAAACGACTCCAGGCTTGGCGCATCATCAGCGCCCAATTAGGACAATCTTGTGTAGCTACGCTTACCCCTAAGAGCGATCGCCCTACACGGGTCAGTCGTCGGAAAGCTTTAGTCTTCGTGATCTTCAAACGGATCGCTCAATTCCTTAGAAGGAGGCCCGAACGCAGTGTAGATGGTGAAACCAGTGATAGCGACGAGAAAGGTAGCGATAGAAATGCTAAGAACTGTTGCGGGTTCCATAGGTGAGATAATTTATGAGAGCAGTTCCTATACAATATTACAAAACGTTAAAAACTTCTGTCGAGATTGATCCTAGGAAAGCTATGGCACAACGGACTTGGTTAGGAGATGTCCTCAAACCCCTTAACTCTGAATATGGGAAAGTATCTCCGGGGTGGGGCACTACGCCATTGATGGGCGTCTTTATGGTGCTATTTTTGGTCTTTTTACTGATTATTCTGCAACTTTACAATTCCTCACTCCTCGTTGAGGGTGTTGATGTCGATTGGAAAAGCCTAGGGCGTTAATCGACTGCGATCGGGCGCGAAGTCCTTGGGCTTTACATAACGCCACGATTAAAAAACACTGATGCTTTCCCGGCTAGACCGGGTTTTTTTGTCGGTTCTATACTAAAGTTAACCTTTTGCACGAAAAATCCTATGAATATCTTTGGCATCGGTCTGCCGGAAATGGCGCTGATTATGGTTGTGGCTCTTTTGATTTTTGGTCCCAAAAAGTTGCCAGAAATTGGTCGCAGTATGGGCAAGGCAATTCGCGGCTTCCAGGAAGCATCCAGAGAATTTGAAACTGAGTTCAAGCAGGAAGCAGAGCAGATAGAACAAGCTGTCAAGACACTACCCCAGGCTGACTCAGAGAAAGTAGCAAACGGAAAGTCAGAGAATCCCGCAACTAGCTCATCGCAACACAGCTAAAACTGGCAATTCTCGTTGCCACGCTAGCGATTCTCACTCTTAGTGGAATATACAGGAACCTCACCCCCGACCCCCTTTTATGAACCGAGAGGGGATATCGAACCCCTCCCCGTTCGCTGGGAGAGGGCAGGAGTGGGGTTAAACCGTAGTGCATCCAATAGAGAATTGCTATAGAACAGGAAAGGGGGTAGACGCTAATTGTCAGCGACTGGTAGAAAGCCATATTTCTGCAATATCTGCTGCCCTCTGTTACTAGTAACAAAGTTGATGAATTCTTTTGCCTGCTGGGAATTTTGACTTTGCTTGACAACCGCTATCCAATAGCGGATAGGTCGAGTTGATTCAAGGGAAATTCGGGCGATCGCCTTCACTTTCTTCGATATCGCCGCATCCGTTGCATAGACAAGGGCGGCGTCAACATTTCCCTGCTCCACATAAGTCAAAACTTGACGCACATTGTCACCAAAGACTAACTTTTTTTCTTTTTCCAGTTTGGTATAAAGATTTTCTTTTTCCAGAGCTATTTTTGCGTACTCTCCCGCTGGCACTGTAGCTGGATTACCGATTGCTAAACGTTTCAGACGACTATCCCTTAAGTCAGATAGTTTCTTCAGCCAAGGGGTTTGAGCAGTAGTTGCCACCAGGACTAATTGATTACGAGCAAACGTCTTGCGAGTTTGGGGAAGCAACAAATTCTGCGTTTCTAAAGCATCCATCGGTCGAGCTGCTGCACTCGCGAATACATCAATGGGGGCACCCCGTTCGATTTGCTTTTGCAAGAAACCAGAAGCGGCAAAATTAAAGTGAACGGTAAAGGTAGGAAGCTGAGCTTGAAAGGATGTGGCAATCTCTGTAAAAGCTTCGCTCAACGAAGCAGCAGCAGCAACAGTCAGCGTGGTAGATGTAGATTCAGATGCCTTTGGGGAAATAGCTGGGGCACTGCAAGCCCCCAGCAGAAGACTCATAACCAGACTTAGCAGGATGAGAGGGGGTAGGATAGCGAACCGATTGGCATTCTCCGGACACTTGCGTGGCATCAAAAAAGAACTCAAGCGTTTTTTCCCTAGCAAAAACTATGATTTGAGGCTTTGATTTCTTGAACCATTCGTTTCAGCGCTCCGCTTTGCCATTGAGTTCGGGTTTACCCGGAACTTCAAATTTGTAACCGACGCCCCGAACCGTTTGAATTAACTCAGGCTGAGTAGAATCGATTTCTATCTTCTTGCGAATCTGCCCGATATGAACGTCAACAACCCGTGGGTCTCCAATGTAGTCAGAAGCCCAAACTTCCTTGATTAACTCGGCTCGACGCCAAACTCGACCGGGATGACTCGCCAAGAAATGCAACAAATTAAATTCTAAGGCGGTCAGAGGTACTGGTTGGTCGCTTAGATTCACCTCTCGACGCACTGGATCGATCACTAGTTTGTCAAAGATGAGGCGTTGCTGTTCGGCGACTTTCAGGGGTCGATGGCGCTTTAAAAGCGCCCCGACGCGGACGCCTAATTCTCCCAAGCTAAAAGGCTTGGTAATGTAGTCATCCGCACCCTGGGAGAAGCCGTGGATTTTATCGTTTTCGTCGGCGCGACTCGTTAGCAGCAGTACTAATACGTCGGTGCGGCTTTGCAATTCTTTGCAGAGTTGATAGCCATTCGCGTCAGGCAAATTCACGTCCAGAATCACCAGGTTTGGGTTGAATTGATCAAACACGGCGCGGGCGGTCTTGCCGTCTTCAGCAGACTCCATTTGATAATTTTGCTGACTTAAGAAGCGATAGATGAGATTCCGGATGGCCGGATCGTCATCCACGACAAGAATCTTGTGAGTTGCGGAAGCCAGGACCATAACTTTCCACTAAGAACTGGATTATGATTAACGGACAGCGGTATTTTAAGCAAACAGGTCGAGTCGGGGAAATAAGCGCTTTGGAAGGCGAAAAATCGCTTCCTTACCTTATTAATATTCCCAAGCTTAATGACGTAATGAGCATTTTAGACAATTATCGTCGCTCTCCCCAGTTAGTGAAAATATCTCGTAATCGTCAAGTCTCCACGATGGGCAGTCTGGCGGTTTGTTGTAAGTCTTTTTTGTCTAAAAAAATTAAATTTGCCGAGCGAATCCGGATAAATCATTTGACGGTTAGCTGGTAAACGAATAAAAGTGTCTTTCGAGAGAAGCGCTTGTGTTCAAGGATCAAGCTAAACTAACTTGGAGGATAGGATGAATGTAGGCACTCAAGGCTAAGGGTCAACTGCGATTAGGCAGTGATTTCAAGGACTTGAACGGCTTTGAACAAAAAACCAGTATGACAAAACTTCACGGGAAATGTATAGATACTTTGCCAAATGTAGTAATTTATGACCATTCCATCCTTCAAGAGCCGTAGCACCTTCTCCAATCAGCGTGAAAGTATTCCAATCGCGCTCTCATGGGGTCGGAGATCTTCTTTTCGCAACGGGAATTAGGGAGTTTTAGGTTACATAGGTTAGAACGGCTGGCTAACGATACTTTCTTCTAGCCTGAGGAACTGGCAGTGTAGATAGGGAGCTAGATTGCCAGAAACGATTGAGTCGATGAAGACTGCTAAAAATAATAGATCTCTGGGAGGTTTTGGATGAGCGAGCAAAATCCCTACGAAAAGCTTGGACTGTCAGAAGACGCAACTTTTGAGGAAATTCAGGAGACCCGCAAGCGCCTTCTTCAAGAGCATCATGGCGAGAAGGAGCTTCTGGAAGCGATGGAGACGGCCTACGATGCGATTTTAATGGAACGTCTGAGGATGCGCCAAGAGGGAAAAATTAAGGTTCCGGAACGGATTCGGTTTCCAGAGCGGGCGATCGCGCCTCCTCCCACTTTTACCCCTGTGCCGGTCAACCGTTCCCCAGCTTGGTTGCAAAATCTGATTGATACGCCTTCCTTACAGGAGGTGGCGTGGCCTAGCGGTTTGTTCTTGGCATTGAGCGCCATTACAGCCTATCCAGGCACCAATGATTCGATGCTGCCATTGAATATGGCGTTAGGGGCTGGATTAACTTTATTTTTGGTCAATCGCAAAGAGCGGAAATTTGGTCGCGCTTTCCTGCTGACGCTGCTGGGGTTGTTCGTTGGAATTGGATTGGGAACGCTGCTTGATAATGTGCTGATGACGCAAATTTCCAATATCGGATTGACGCCAGATAAATTCGTCACGGTGGTGACGTTTATTATTCTCTGGCTGGTTAGTAGCTTTCTGCGCTAAAGCTAAGAATTAAACATGAAAAATTAAGAGTTAATTAGAGAATTTTTAATTTTTCATTTTTTATGTTTAATTCTTCAGGCAGCGGCTGACTCAACACGAAATCCACGGCTTCACCAAGGTTGTTTACGATCAAGTCTGGCTGGTATTGCTCAAGCTGAGCGCGATCGCGTATCCCGCACAAAACCCCGATGACCTTAACGCCGTGGTTTTTTGCGGCAATTATATCAGCCTCGGTATCCCCGATCATCCACACCTCAGAGGCGGGAGGAAGTTCCGCGATCGCGCGTTCCATCAGCAGCGGTTTGTCGTCGATGTCACGAGTCTTCACGTAGTCGTTCGCCAGGTGGTAGCACCGATTCTCTGGGAAAAATCGCGCTAAGTCGTAACGACCGAAAGCGTAATCTAACTCTCGCTGACGGCGCATGGTTAGTACGACCAAATCGACGCCTGCTTGCTGTACTTTTTCTAAAGCGTCAACGGCTCCGGGTGCCAGGGCGTCATAAACTAGATAGGGCATGGTATGCACGGTTTGACGCCGCAGTGCCGCAAATGCTTGGGCTTGCTCTTCATCGAGACCGGAAAGGATGCCGATTTGTCGTTCTGGGACGCGCGATCGCTTCAAACCCCAAAACTCCTCCTTAGACATCTGACGCACTGACTGGTCTTCCCGCCGCGTCTGTTCCAAACAAAACTGGTAAACTTGGTAATATCGCTCCGAAACGTCCATAATTGGGCCGTCGAAGTCACTGATAATTCTTAACATTTTTAGACGCAGGGGTTAATCTATATGACTAAGATTAATCACAAATTACCCCCTTTTTACCTGCCTGCCGATAGGTTCCTCAATACAGGCTACCTCGCTTCATCTGCTCTCGTTCAATCGCTTCAAAAAGAGCGCGAAAGTTGCCTTCCCCAAAACCCCGTGCCTGTAAGCGGCGCTCAATTAACTCAAAGAAGAAAGTAGGTTGTTCAAAAATCGGTTGAGTGAAGATTTGCAGTAGCAACGCTTCGGGAGAGTTTTCCTCCCAATCCACCAAAATTTGTTGCACCGCAATTTCCTGAATTTCGGCCTCCGATAGCTGAAGTCCTTGCCGGTGAAGCAGTTGCGTGTAGTAGGTGCGGGGAACTTGCAGAAAGGGTAGACCGCGTTGACGGAGATAGGCGATCGCATCCACAATATTGGGCGTTTGCAAAGCAATATGCTGAACTCCTGGCCCCCGATTCACCTCCAAAAATTCCTGAATTTGGGAATTTGCAGATGTGGGTTGATTAATCGGTAACTTAACCCAACCATCCGGATGAAGCATCACCTTACTGTGCAGTCCCGAACGCTCGGTTTGAATCGCAAACGACTGCTGAGGTATAAACGCCAGCGTCTTTTCATACCAAGCAACTGCCCGATCCAAGTCCCCAGCCGCCACATTCAGCACGACATGATCGATGCCGCCAAACGCGAAGCCGGTGTTGCTCCTGCCATCTAACCGCTCGGAATCATCATCCCATAAGACTTTTCCGCCATCCCAGTCAAGGTGGGGAAAAGTGCAAATAAAACCTCTATCTTGGCGCTCAACAAACCTAGGCTGCCTTTCTATCAAGGTATGGCTCAAAGAACCCCAAGCGGCAATCTTGCCCCACTTCAGAAAGACCTTACCAGGTTGTTCTTGGATGGGTTGCAACACCTTAGCGCCTCCATTGACCGCCTTCGTCATCACCGCTTCCACATCAGGAACGCTAAAAGCAATGTCAGCAACGCCGGGAGGATGTTGGTGCAGAAACTGGGCAACGGGACTCGCCGATGTCAGGGGTGAAGATAGCAAAAAATAGACTGAGCCGCTTTTGACCACTTCTGTGTGAGTGTGGTCGCTTACCCCAGCGGCTACTGCTTGAAAGCCCAGCAGTAGCATAAACCAGTCGCGCGACGCTTTGGCATCTTCAACATAGAAGTGAACATGGTCAATTTTCATGGTTTATCCAGTCTGAGCAGCTCTACCTGAGTGTAAATTTTGCCCTCTTCCTGGCATTTACAGGTCATTCTTGAGAAAGAATCCCTCCTTTGATAAAGCGCTGAGTGCTGTAGGCGTTAGGTTTCCCTGCCCTGTTGAGAACCGAGTGGGAGATGGGAAGGCAGCACAGAGTGAGTAAAAAAACAGCAAATTTTATCCGTGGTGTACTCAGTTCGCAATGACGATTTAGAAAAACAGGTGGCTCTCTGGTTGAAGATTAATTTCCATCGGCACCGCTTGCGGATCGGCGCTGAGCGCGAACAGAATCGCATCAGCGGCAGTTTCAGGGCTGAGCATCTTTTTCCGATCGACTTTTAGGCTGACATTATCCCAAAAAGGAGAATCAACGCCGCCAAAATAGAACAGGGTGAACTTGATGCCGAAGCGCTTCAGCTCATCTGCCATACACTTGCTGAAACCCACGACGCCAAACTTTGAGGCACAGTAAGCCGCTGCCATCGCCATTGAGTGCTTGCCCAGAATCCCCACCACATTGCAGATATGACCGCTTTTATGCTCTTTCATTGCCTCTGCTGCTGCCTGACAGGTGTAGAAGCTGCCTTTTAAGTTCACATCAAGCATGGCGTCTAAATCTGCGGGTTCTAACTGGTTGTACTGCTTCATGACGCCAGCGCCTGCCGCATTAACTAAAACATCAATTTGACCAAAGTGGGCGATCGCTTTTTCCATTAGCGTCTCCACTTGCTGCGGTTTAGTAATATCTGTCGGTACGGTTAAGACTTGAGGGAGTCCAGATGCCAAGTTTTCCAACCGGCTGCTATCTCTTGCCGCTAGTACCAACCGCGCCCCCATCGGTGCTAGTTTGCGAGTTAAGGCAGAACCAATGCCGCCGGTAGCACCAACGATGACAACGACTTTATCTTGCATATTCCTTTACATTTCTTTACATCTTCTCCCATCATACTGACCGCGATTGATTCTGCTCAAACCAGTGATTTCTCGTTTGCAGAGCGAGGAGACGCCTAAGAACGCTCTCAGGACGCTCTTGCTTCCAGCAATCACCGAGAAAGCCTAGGAAGAGGGTGGAACCCCATAGCAGCACCTAAGCACGGTAGCAAGCCCATCCAGTAGGCATTTCCTGGTAGAGCCTCTCAAAGCAGAAACCGCGAAAATGAGCAGACTTCCCAGGCAAAACCTTGACATTTCGTAAAAATCGAGGCTGTGATGGACAAAGTGCGTGAGAGTTCCTGCTTCAGGTTGAGTAAATCATGGATTGGATAGTCAAAGAGACAGGGGAAATATTTACTGGCTTATCCCAGCTATTTACAACCCCAATTTTTGAAATCGGCAACACCCGTCTTTCCCTCGGTTCGATTGTCCAACTGATTTTGTTAGCGATCGCTGTCTTTATCGCTTCTCGCGCTACCAGCGAGTGGATTAAGCGGAAAATTCTGGTGCGGGTGAAATTGGATCGAGGAACGCGAGAAGCGATCGCAGCGGTCATCGGCTACCTTTTAGCCGGTTTCGGATTTATGATTGTCCTGCAAACAGCAGGCATCAACCTGAGTTCTCTAACAGTATTCGCTGGAGTGATTGGGATTGGGTTGGGCTTCGGATTACAGAATTTATCCAGCAACTTTATCAGCGGATTGACGCTACTTTTTGAACAACCGATTAGAGCCGGAGACTTTATTGAAGTTGATGGTCTTTTAGGAACTGTAGAAAATATTTCTATTCGTTCTACAATTGTTCGGACGCTGGATGGCGTTTTTGTCATCGTTCCCAATGTTCGATTTGTAGAAAACCATATTATTAACTGGACTTATAAGGACCCCAAGTGTCGCATCCATATCCCAATTGGAGTTGCCTATGGGAGCGAACCCATCTTAGTCACAGAAGCACTTTTAGCGGCTGCTCGAATGGAACCAGGCGTTTTATCTTCTCCTGCTCCCAAAGTTTGGTTTAAAAATTTTGGAGAAAGTTCTTTAAATTTTGAGCTATTAGTTTGGATCGATCGACCGCAGGGTAGCGATCCCATCAAAAGTTCTTTAAACTTTGCGATTGAGAATGAATTTCGCGACCGGGGAATCTCCATTCCTTTTCCCCAGAGGGATATCCACATTCGCAATTTAGAAGAAATAACGCATCGGTTTCATAAAACCAGCGCGACAGATGTTCCTAATTGCAAAGTCAATTCGCACAATAGTACTATCACACCCAACCCCAAAGTTCTTCCCAAATCCCCCGATAATTGGACGCTGCGCGATTTGTTGCGGAGAGTCACTTTCTTTGAGTCGTGTACGGATTTAGAACTGCGTCAATTGATTGAGTACGGATATCGACAACTGTATCCAAACGGACAGGCTGTTTGTCAAGAAAATGACCCCGGCGATTCATTTTATATTATTCTGACTGGCTCTGTAGAAGTCTTTTCTCAAAAAGCAGAGAAATATATTGCAACGCTTCACAAAGGGGAATTTTTTGGAGAAATTTCTTTGTTGCTAGGAACTCCTCGCTCAGCAACAGTTCGCACTTTGGAAGATTCCATTTTGTTTGTCGTAGACCGCAACGACTTACAGAAGCTTTTAGTCACGCATCAGGAGTTAGCCGATCAGATTGCCCAAAAGTTATCAGAACGACAACAGGCGTTACGAGATTTGGGAATACTAACAGAAGAAGTCTCCGAACAGACTCCTTTAATCCGAATCCGTCAACGAATTCAAAGCCTTTTTGGCATCTAAGAATTAATTCGCTTGAGATAGGCAATGGATTAAGTTTTGATTTAGGAGTTCTGAGCGATCGCTACTTGATATCCTTTATTTATTTTCTCCACATTGAAGCAACTACAAGACTTTAAAAATTGAGTAAAGCTACCTTCTAAATTTAATTGTTTAATAATTTCAGTGATTGGCTGATTGTACTTTTTATGAAATTCTGCTCCTAAAGTTTCTAGGGGAATATATTTTTTTAAAGATTCAGACGCTAGACTATTTAACATATTTAATAACACTTGTTCCAGCTCAAGACAGGATGTGATTTTAGATAAAGAAGCGTGAGCGATCGCTACCTGATAACCTTGCCCATTTTTCTCAACTTTTAACTTAGAACATGACTGTAAAAACTGGGTGAAATTAGTACCGGATTTTAGTTTTTTAAGTAATGCAGTCGGGGATTCACCATACACTTTACTGAATTCTCCACCCAGCGGTCCTATTAATATTTTTGCATCTAAAGATTGGGCTTGCATTGCCCGAATAATATTTAAAACTGCATTTTCTAGTTCTGTTAGAGAAGTAATAGTAGATAAAGCTTGAAGTTTATCGTCTGATTGCTGTTCAAGTTTAGAATTTTCTGGCGCTTTTTGGGGTTCAACTAAAGTCTGATTCCCGGCTTGAGTTTTATCAGTTTTTAACTCAGGCTCTTGTTTAGTCGTTTTGGTCACTTGACCGACTTTAAATAGAGTTATATATACCTCAGAAGTTTCGGGGAGTTGATGTACTACAAAATCTGAGGGTTTATCTATGAAAATATCTTTATCAGTCTTACCGGGACTATAATTATCAACAACTTGATTGATAGTAATTTCGTACTTTTCGTAAAATAGCTGAGATAGGGTAGATAACTTTACCCACTGAATTTTAGCCCGTTCTTGTTCTTCGACAAGCAACGTTTTTAAATAACTAATACATTGCATTAATGGTGGAATAACGGGTAAGTGTTTAGGCGTATAAGTTTCAATTTCACCTGTTTTATAGTTAGATACAGTTATATTAGAACCGTGTCGAAAAACCCGATATACCGTTAACCCGTATTTCTGAAGATGGTTGCAAAGATTGGTCATCACCGTATCTGATGAACAAACTAAGACTTCCTTACCTTTTGGGTAGTGTTCCCGGATTGATAAGCCAACTGCTATCATTTTTCCATCAGCGTTATCTCTACCAGCAGGAACGTGAATTAAATCATAGCCGCGTTCATGCAATTCCGCATCTAATTTACCCATGCGCCGCCAATTGGCAAAGGCAATTTTAACTTGGATAAAGTAAGTACAGACGGTTGTTAAAAATTTTTCTGTTTCGGTATCGAGTTGTAAGTTTTCGGCATCCAAAAGCAAAATCGCGATATGTTGCTCTGGAATCAGCACTCGTGGCGCTTCTGCTGGATGTGAAAAGGCTGAGCCATTTCTGGGAGCTATTTCAGATGATGAATCGATTAAGATACGAAGTTTTTCTATTAATTTACTAGATATCGGTAATTCTAAACATTGAGGAGTTAAGATTAATCGCAGTAACTTTTGTACTGTTTTAATTAGTGTGTCTCTATCAGGTGCTTTGTTGAATTCTGTTTGCAATTTTAAGAGGAAGGAGGATTGGTAAGGAGCATCACTCCAGGGAACATTCCGGTACTTTTCAGTTAATAATTTTGGCTGCTGTTGCTGAATGAAAATAATGGATTGATAGATACAGAAGCTAATTTCATTAATAACAGCAGAATCATTGACCGAAGCCACACGAACGTTATCTGGCATAGTTTTTTTGGGTTATATTCAGGCGGCGTATCCCTAAAGTCTCTAGGGAGCGCTCTTAGGTTTAGGATTCCCCTCATAATAAAAGAAAGTGCTTTATACTTCTTAATCTTTACTATGGCAAGAGACTTGCGGGGATTCATCAAGCTACTGGAAGAACGAGGGCAGTTACGGAGAATCGATGCCCTAGTTGACCCAGATATGGAAATTGCTGAGATTTCTAACCGGATGTTACAACGCGGTGGCCCTGGGCTGCTATTTGAAAATGTAAAAGGGTCAGCTTATCCGGTAGCGGTGAACCTGATGGGTACAGTTGAACGGATTTGCTGGGCGATGAATATGCAGCATCCGTTGGAGTTGGAGGAACTGGGCAAAAAGCTGAGTATGTTGCAACAGCCGAAGCCACCGAAGAAGATTTCTCAGGCGGTGGAGTTTGGCAAGGTGCTATTTGATGTGCTGAAGGCGAAACCGGGGCGCGATTTTTTCCCAGCCTGTCAGCAAGTGGTTATCCAAGGTGATGATCTGGATCTGAACCAATTGCCGTTAATTCGTCCTTATTCTGGGGATGCTGGGAAGATAATCACGCTAGGGCTGGTCATTACCAAGGATTGCGAGACGGGTACGCCGAATGTGGGCGTTTACCGGCTGCAACTGCAATCGCACAACACGATGACGGTGCATTGGCTATCGGTACGGGGTGGTGCGAGACATCTACGCAAGGCGGCGGAACAGGGGAAAAAGTTGGAGGTGGCGATCGCACTCGGTGTTGACCCTCTGATCATCATGGCTGCGGCAACGCCGATTCCAGTCGATTTATCAGAATGGCTGTTTGCCGGACTCTACGGCGGTTCTGGGGTGCAGTTGGCGAAGTGTAAGACGGTAGATTTAGAAGTGCCAGCCGACTCGGAATTTGTCCTAGAGGGCACGATTACACCGGGGGAAGTGCTGTCAGATGGCCCTTTTGGCGATCACATGGGTTATTACGGCGGTGTCGAGGATTCGCCATTGATTCGCTTCCAGTGTATGACGCACCGCAAAGACCCAATATATATGACAACTTTTAGCGGTCGTCCACCAAAAGAAGAAGCGATGATGGCGATCGCGCTAAACCGCATCTACACGCCGATTTTGCGGCAACAAGTGTCAGAAATTGTTGATTTCTTCCTCCCAATGGAGGCGTTGAGTTATAAAGCGGCGATTATTTCCATTGATAAGGCATATCCGGGTCAGGCGCGACGTGCAGCCTTAGCTTTTTGGAGTGCGTTACCTCAGTTTACTTACACCAAGTTTGTGATTGTGGTAGATAAAGACATTAACATCCGCGATCCGCGTCAAGTGGTGTGGGCAATTAGTTCTAAAGTTGACCCCGTGCGTGATGTTTTCATTTTGCCGAATACGCCTTTTGATACTTTGGATTTCGCCAGCGAAAAAATTGGTTTAGGCGGACGCATGGGAATTGATGCGACTACGAAAATTCCTCCTGAAACCGAACATGAATGGGGCGAACCTTTGGAATCCGATCCAGATGTGGCGGCGATGGTGGAACGACGCTGGGCAGAGTATGGTTTAGCCGACTTGCAATTAGGAGAAGTTGATCCGAAATTGTTTGGCTACGATATGAAGTAATTGTTTGGCACCAGCACCAATGCTGGTGTTAAATAATCGGGAGAATTATGGCTAAAAAGGCGAACAAGACAGCATCAAAGCTAACCGTAGGATTAGCGCTAGCTAGCATGAGCTGGGTTATCAATACTGGCACGGCTAATCTTAGCGTATTAGCGCAACCAGTTAATGAAAAAAAATGCGATATTTCTGCCGTCGTCATAGACAAAGATCCGCAAGGTTTAAATGTGCGTAGCGGCCCAAATAGTAATAGTCGAATCTTGGGAAAAATCCCCGCATACGAGTCAGTTGAAGTCATCGCTTCCTCTGGAAATTGGGTAAAAATTACGAATGCTTATAGAGAAATTGGCGGCTTTCAGGGAACTGGCTGGGTGTTTTTGCCCATGTTAGGCACGTCAACGAGGGGCTATGAAACGAATGGCGTTAATCTTTATGCTAGTCCCAGTCAGCAAAGCCGAAAAATTGCACGAGTTCCACGTAGAACCGATGTTAAATTAATAGGCTGTCAGGGACAATGGGCGCAGATTGAATATCGAGGTGTTAAGGGTTGGCTGAAAAGTGACGAGCAATGTGGTGTAGGCACAACCTGTTCTTAATTGTTTCGCGGGGTTCAATAGATTAGGTTTATGAGCTAGTGCGATCGCTATCAGACGCAGATGCGACTTGGGCTGATAAATTGTTGCGATCGCAAGCTTTACGGTAGTTCAAGCTTGAAGAGGCGTGTAGGAGGAAGTCTGAGGCGATCGCGATCGCCTGCTGTGTCTTTTCTATCGCTTAAGTAAATTTTATTGAGAATAGACCCACGAAGCCCCAAGGTTGACTGCCTTGGGGTTTTGCTTTAGCAATTACAGGCGATCGCATATCCCAAACGGCTTACAGACGCAAGTAGGCAGTTGAACACTTGAATTTGTAATCCATCTTAAAGCTCAGAGTTCTGAGTTTTAAGATGACACGAAATCACGAAGATTGCATTACCCTTCTTGAACAAATTCGCTGGGGTGGAAAGCCAAAGTGTCCCTACTGCGAATCGAAAAATGCTACAGCAATGAAAAATCAACGCAGATACCACTGTAATACTTGCTTTACTTCATATAGCGTTACAGTTGGCACTCTTTTCCACAAAACTTATGTAGACTTACAGAAATGGTTTCTAGCGATTACCCTTATACTGAATTCACCAAAAAGTATTACTGTGCGTCAGCTCGCAAAGGAGATTGAGGTCAACAAAAACACAGCAGCGTATATGCTAACACGTATACGCAAGGCAATGGTAGAGAACCCTAAACTCCTACAAAAGATTGTGGAGATGGATAAGCTTTAGAGCATCGAAAAAACTCTAAAATCCCAAAACAAATCTACTGGTAGTGCTCTAAGTGAGTTTATTGCCAGTAGACAATATTAGTTTAGTCAAGTGATCCCAAGTATTTCTCCAGATAGGAGTGTTATTGTGGCACGGTCTACAGTGTTTTCTACGGCAGTAGTTGCTGGATTAATATATTTGATTTGTAGTCTAGCGATAACTTTTGCTGCATACATTAGTTGCAAATGCATTAATGGAGGTTTTGATTCCGGATTTATGGGCACTATAGTTGCTGTAATTGCAATTCCTATACCTTTTTTAGTTCCTCCATTGGTTGGTAACTTAACAAAAGAAGTAAACAAAAAAGTAGAGAAAGAAGTTAGAAATCACTTGTTGCCTGAAATAAAACAACAGTTAGATTATGTAAAAAATAGTCTAAATGCTTTGGATGCCTCTAAAGTAAATGTAGCCGATTTTAATAATAAATTAGACCAAACCGTAAACGATATAGAAGTCTACTTTAGAAGCTATGATGCTTCTCAAAAAGCTGAAAAATGGTTAACTGACATTAGACAGCGTCAACTACTAGCTTTGAGAGTTAGCAGCTCTACTTTAGATAAATGCAATTTACATAATGATTTGAAATATATACTTTGTGATGATATCTTTCAATGTCTGACTTGGCTCCATCTTTGCCTAAAGTATAATGTGCGGCGACCTGTAATAAAAGCCAATATGGTTAAAGCAATACCTGATAACATTAAACCTTATGAGGAGGCACTAAAAATTATTAAGGATAAAGCAGTAAAAAACCTACCTAAAGACGCATCTGAATTAACAGAATATTATATTGATATTCTGCTGAATCAACTAAAGAGCTAGAGGGATTAATCAGATTAAGTAGTAGCATATTAAAAATATACTTATCAAAGTTTTTCCTTTTGGGTATGCCTAGGCAAAAAGCTATATCAATCACGTCGAAAAACACTGAATTTATCTATGAGTTCAATCAGTCGCCAACTCTGCTTTTGCGCCATCACATTCTGAGTTTCTTCGTCCCCTAAATTAATAACTTTTTCTTCATAATCTTTAAGTTCTTGTAAATCAGCTATTAATTTGTTTTCAAAGTGTCCTAATCGAGTAGTGATATCCAAATAAATAGTCGCGTCTAAGTGAACTATTTTTTGAGTTAAATCTGTCTTTAGATTATTGAATTCGCTTAAAGTAATTGATAGTGATTGTATTAGTTCTGATAAAGTTCTAACAGACATTTGTCTTTCTCTCTAATGATAGGAAAGCTTCTACTAAAATGCATGATATTTAGTAAATTTAATATAGTCACTATCTATGGCTGGGATATCATGACTCTTGGTCAACCTTCATCAAGGCTAAGCTCAGAAGGAGCTGAAGCTGCTCAAATGAGAAGCTGGCGCGATCGCTCTCCTTTGCCACAATAAAGAAAACTTTTACACAGAATATTCTTATGAGTACCCAAGTCACTCTTACCCTGCCAGATGAGGTTTACCGTAGAGCTGAGCGACTAGCACAACTGAGCAGCCGAGATGTCGCTGATGTCCTGGCAGATACAATTGAGCTTTCACTATCACCACTTGGTCTACAGTCGGAAGCAATTAAACCAGTATTAGCTTTATCTGATGATGAAGTGATGGCTTTAGCGCAGCTTCAGATGGAACCAGATCAAGACCAAAGTCTGAGTAGACTGTTGGACAGCCAACAAGCGGGGACACTTACACAAACACAACGTTCCGAGTTACTAGCGCTGATGCAGGTTTACGAAGAAGGCTTGTTATAGAAAGCCCAAGCAATGAGTGAAGCAGTACGACGCGGCTTGATGGAACCTTGTCGAACGAGAGGGCTTTCAAGATGGTCAACACTTTCATGATTGTCAGTTTTACATCAGCACTCAATCCCTGTGTGCCAACCAATTTCTAGCCGACACCATTGGACATTGGGGGATTGAAAACCGGCTCCATTGGGTTAGATGATGTTACCTTCGCTGAAGACTTTCCACCCCGACGCCGTGGCAATGCTCCGGTTAATTGGGCGATTTTACACAATTTTTTCATTACCATCGCCAGATTTCTTGGTTTCCGAACTATCCCTCAGGCGCAACGCGCTTTAGCCAATCAACTCTACCAAGTTTTTTCTCTTCTTGTATGAAACCACCCTGAAGCGAGGAGGGGCAGGGGTGGAGTTAAACTCCCCGTCTCCAGACGAGATTGATTGCGTCTGGAGACGATTCTCCGATTCATCCGCATCGTCTGGATAAATGGGCGATCGCTGCCACCAATGCTAATGGTTTCACTGGCTTAGCGACGTGTGTCTGAAAGCCAGCTTTGACAGCCCGCGAGCGATCTTCTTCTCTGGCATACGCTGTCAGAGCCAAAGCTGGAATTCCCTTTTGTTGTGCATCCAGCGCCCTAACTTTGCGGATAAAAGTATAGCCGTCCTCGTTCGGCATATCGATGTCGCTCACCAGGACATCCGGACGCCAATCCGAAGCATCGTCAGTTAAGACTGCCATTGCCTCTTTTGCGGATGCAACTGCCATCACTTCGCCTCCGTAGTGTTGCAAGATAACCGTCAGCAACTCACGGGCATCGGCTTCATCGTCCACTACCAGCGCTCGCAATCCGTTGAGTCCTGGAGGACACTCTGAGAGTCCTTCGTTGTCCCTGGTCCAGAATCCCTGCTCGATATCCTTTGGCTCGATGAGGACAGCGAGGATCGGCAGCTTCACTGTAAATGTCGCGCCTTTTCCTTCTCCCGGACTTTGGGCAGAGACGGTACCTCCGTGCAGTTCTATCAAGTGGCGGGCGACGGCTAACCCCAGTCCCAGTCCGCCGTATGACCGGGTGATGGAGCTATCAGCTTGACGGAAACGATCGAACACATAGGGGAGAAAGTCGGCAGCGATTCCCTGTCCGGTGTCGCTGACTTGAATCTCAACCCAAGAGTTGCTCCGCTCCAGCCGCACCTCGACTCGCCCCCGTTTGGGTGTAAACTTCACTGCATTCGACAGTAAATTCCATACAACTTGCTGCAAGCGGTCGGGATCGCCGCAGATTAACCCTGCGGAGGAATCAAGAAAAGACTCCAATCGAATCGACTTGGCACTAGCCGCCGGTTGGATGGTCGCGATCGCAGCTTCAATGACGGAGGATAGCTCCAGCGGACGGACATAAAGGCGAAATTTCCCCTGAATAATCCGCGAAACATCCAGCAAATCCTCAATTAGCTGTGTTTGCAACCGAGCATTACGCTCAATTGTCTCCATTGCCCGCACAATAATCGCTTCGTCAAGCTTCCGAGTCCGAAGCAACTGAGTCCATCCCAGCATTGAGTTGAGGGGGGTGCGAAGCTCGTGAGAGAGGGTTGCTAAAAACTCATCCTTCAGGCGGTTGGTTTCTTCAGCTGCCATTCTCGCCTGTTGTTCATAAACGAGCAGTTTTTCGCGCTCTTGTTCGGCTTGCTTGCGCTCGGTAATGTCTATACAAGAGCCGATATAACCGACAAAGCTCCCGCCTGGAGTCAGCCGGGGAACGCCTCGATCGAAAACCCAGCGATACTCGCCATCAAAGCGCCTCAGGCGGTATTCCATTTCAAAATTTTCGCGGGCATCAAAGGCAGTGCGGTATGTTTCTACACACTGCTGAAGATCGTCAGGATGGAGGCTTTGCGTCCACCCCATGCCGATTGATTCTTCTAAAGTCCTGCCAGTAAAGTCGAGCCAGCCTTTATTAAAATAATTACAAGTTTTGTCGCAATCGCACATCCACAACATCACGGGAGCCATATCTGCCATCAGGCGAAATCGTTGTTCGCTTTCCCGCAGCGACTCCTGCGATCGCTGGCGCTCGGTAATGTCGCGGTAAGCGATCGCGATACCCGCTACACTCTTCACATCTAGTAAATTATTGGCGATCGCTTCAAAATCTCGCCAAGAGCCATCGACTTTCTGGATGCGAAACTGTGCGGTAATTTTGCTAGTTGGAGAGTTGCTAGTTGGAGAATTCAGTGCAGCTGCTAATAGTTTCTCTGCCTGAGAGCGATCGCTCGGATGAACAATTTCAATTGCTTTTTTCGAGAGCCAATTTTCCGGTTCGTAGCCCAAAATCGATTGAATGGAGGCACTGGTGTAGCGAATTGTGCCATCAGCTGCAACAATCACAAGAATGTCAGAGGCATTCTGCGCTAAAGCCCGGAACCGCTCTTCACTTTCCCGCAGTGCCTCTGCTCTGGCAAGCTCAATTTTCAGCCGTCGATCGAAGACAGAACCCAGCAGCGCTAGCGCTAGCACGATCGTCGTGGCAATTCCAATTTCAACTGCCAGCCAAGAATTGTCCATAATCAAGGACAACTCCATCCCGGAGGGATTGGTTGATTGATAGCTTACCGCTGCCATCCCGGTATAGTGCATCCCTGCGATCGCGCATCCCATGACAATCGCGCTGCCGATCTTTCGCAAGTTCCCGGTTAATGTCGCCGCTGTACGCAGATGAAAAGCTAACCACAAGGCGAGCCAGGAAGCACTAATGGCGATCGCCATCGAAACTGCTACCAGTCTAAGGTCATAGGTAACGGTCGCTTCTAACCGCATCCCCGCCATGCCTGTATAGTGCATCGCGGCAATGCCACAGCCCATGAAAATGCCACCCGCGAGTAATCTTCGCCAACCCATTTGTTCGCGGCTAACGATATACAAAGCTGCGCCGGAAGCGATCGCTGCGACTCCCATCGAAACCAAGACGGTGGGGAAATCGTAAGCCATTGAGATTGGCAGGCAATAGGCGAGCATTCCGATAAAATGCATCGACCAAATGCCACTTCCCATCGCGATTGCACCTCCCGCTAGCCACAGCTTCCGCCCACGTCCTTGAGCCGCCGTGACTCGTCCCGCTAAATCCAGCGCCGTGTAGGAAGCGGCGATCGCGATCGCCATCGAAAGCACAACCAGACGTAAATCGTAGGTTGCTATCATCTCTTGGGCTGCATCATTGATTCCCTTCATCTCTATACTGAACGCTGAGATTGTGGTGGCAGTCGCAATTTCTCACGATCGGATTGCCTGATTCAAGTGTTTAAATTTTATCGGAGCAGCGGTTGAAAACTGTTTAACCTTCAGGAATAGCCTGAGTATATCTTCCTATGAGTTAATCTTATGGAAATCGAGGAGAAGGAACAGAGAACGAGGTAGAATGCCCCTGCACCCCTACCCTTTTTACTTGTCCTTTTTCACCTGCCTTTTTTACTTCTGGCGTTCGCCATTTTTGCCAAACCGAGTTTCTTGTAACGTTGTGCCAATGCCTTGAATGATGCCGCGTCCAATTAAGCCAATGCCTCTGCCGATTACTTGCGTGAGGACGTAAACAACACCGCTACCTAGGAAGGCAACCGTTGAGCGCAGACGTGGCGCGATCGCATCTCTAGTTTCTAGCGCTAGCGTACAAGCGAGTTGGGCACCCCTGAGTTGCTGTAATTCATCAGTGCGGGGGGCATAAATAGAGATTTTTTTGATTCCAATGCCACCTAGCGCTAGCAGAAGATATCGGCTTTCAAAAATTGCGGTTGGCTCACCCACATATCTTTCTAAACGATATTTCCACGATAGATTGTTCCGAAATCGAGCAATTTCCCGCGATGAAATTAACCGTCTATCGTAAAAAATCTGCTTAATTGCTTCCACATCTGCAAAATAATTCAGCAGGGGTTGGACAACGCTATTGGCAATTTGAATTAATAAATTCTCCAAGATAACTTCTGCTCGATCCCGCGCTTCCGGTGTCCCAAAAGAGTAGGAAACATTATCAATCATCAGCGAAGTTTGAAAAAGCAAATAGTTGATGATTTCGACAACCAGAGGAATTTTATCTAGAAAAGATTGTTGAATAATTGTTGCATCCTGTAACAAGGTATTGACAATATCCACTTCAAGATTTCCGACTTGAATCGTGCAATATTTGCCAAAAAAATCAGTGGTAGACGCTTGCCACAAATCCCGCAGAATCAGCGAGTGCTTCAGAGCGATCGCTTCCGGCTGTAGCTGGGAAAAGCGCAGTTCCTCTAAGACATCCTCGAATTTACGCAAGATCAGGTAAAGCAATTCCCGTTTCTTTTCTTCCAGCAGAATATCAATTTCCAACGGAGAGCCAGTCAGATTCTTGAGTCCGAATTGAAGTTTATTTAAAGTAGCGTCTAGCAGGGGGCTGAGGATCGAGGATTCAGAAAGTGCTGAGGACTGAGTCGCGAGTGCTGAGTCTAACGAGGGATTATTTCTTCTCCTCGGTTCCGGGGTAGGGAGAGGAGTCCCACTGCGGCGATCGCGACTTCCCGATCTAGGTGGGTTGAGGAGGTCATTCGAGTTTTCCCCAGGGGGGTCAGTAAAACCCGTCCCTGCCACCTGATTTCTTGCGCCGGTCGTCGCCACAGGTAACAGCTGTTTGACCAGCCAACGGGCTGTCCGCAATTCTCGTCGCCGTCCCGTTAGGATGAACCAATCTAGTGTCGAAAGATTGGGGTTTTGTACCTGGTTTGTCACCTGGGCGATCGCGGTATC
Source organism: Trichocoleus sp. ST-U1 (assembly GCF_039961835.1). NCBI lineage: Bacteria > Bacillati > Cyanobacteriota > Cyanophyceae > Leptolyngbyales > Trichocoleusaceae > Trichocoleus > Trichocoleus sp. ST-U1. The sequence goes on along the minus strand of NZ_JAMPJZ010000011.1, from coordinate 27,195 downwards.
GATTTGCCGTAGTCCCGACTGACGGATTTGCCAGAGCAAGGATGAACGACTTTGTATGACATCTGAGGCTTCTACAGGCGCGTCGTTTTGCGTCTGTACGAGTTCTGACCAGTAAACTTCCCCAACGGCTACCTGACGAAGCGCTGGCACCAGAACCGAGAGATCGGTGCCTTTGGGGCAATAGCCCTCGACGCCTAGGGTTCTGGCTGCTATCAGTTCCTCTGGCGTGAGTCGTTGGCTGAGAAGGAATATCGGTAATTTCGGGAATTGCGTCTTTAATTCCTGGCACAGATGCAACCCGATCGATCCCCCCAAAGACAAGTTAGAGCGACCTAGGTTTAGTTCTAAAATCACCAGATTTGGAGCGTTGTCTGTACCAACTCCATCTGCCAGCGTCTGCAAAGCGTCAGCAACGCTATCCGCCTCGGCAACGACTTGTAGGTCGGGAAACGACGCCAAAGCGGTGCTAAGACCCAACCGAAAAATCGGGTCATCATCGATTAGCATCAACTTGAAGCGGCGAACAGTCCCAAGGGTATCCGCTACGCGATCGCTCATCAACAACCTCCTGCTTCACACCGCTTTCTCCCTGCTATAACAGATTACTCATTCCAGGGGCGATGCGAACAGAGCGCGATCGCGTACCTTGGAAGCGAGGATAACGCCTCGCGCAGAAAAAGTCAGTTCGCCACGCTTGTACTTTCCCTTGTATTTTCCACAGAGCGCGATCGCTGCTATCTAATTTTTTGGGAAATTTATCTTAAATCGTCCTATTTAATCTTCCCCTCTTTTTAGTTCGAGCTAAAGAAAAAGTTGTAGATTTTATAGTGGACAAGACCCACGAAATGTGATTAGGGCGGGCATTGCTCCCCCTGCTACTACAGAAACATCATCATCTAGTTCTTGTATTGAAAATTGAGTGGCTATTTCTATAGTCAGATATTTAGCAATTAGAAGCTCTAACTATAGAATTATGCTCAGACTCGACATCTCCTATAAGCTAACGAAGACATACAAAAGCTGGAAATCATTCAAAGCAAGAAGCTTTGGATGAATCATAAATAGGAGGCTTTCTAAGCCACAAACGGTGCATTTATGAGCATCTTGTGTTTTTGAAAGAGGAACTGACGCTGATGACAGCAAAATTTTTTAAGTCAACTATCAAATCCCTGAGCATTCTTTCTGCGGTTGCCTCGCTCCCGCTGCTCTTGAACGGGATGAGTGCAAACGCTGCCGGGATTAGTGCTTCTCAGATCAACCCTGAGATAAATGAAGTGCCCATCGATATGCACGGTGGGAGCTATGAACAGCCAACAAGACAAGCGCAGCTGATTCCCGATCCAACGGGGCGTAATGAAGGGCCAACTGTGCCCACTGAAAACACAGCGCCTGCAAAATTTAATCCCCTTGCCCGCTATTCTCCCTCACCCGCGCCGATGCTAAAAAGCGGTAGTCAGGGAGCAGTGGTGACAGAAGTTCAGACAGTATTAAAAGATCGAGGACTCTATAAAGGCGGAATTGACGGCGTGTATGGGTCGCAAACGCGCTCAGCCGTTATCGCCTTCCAGCAGTCGAGAAACTTACGCCCGGATGGGATCGTTGGCCCTCGGACTTGGGAAGCGATGATTGCAGCTTAAAGCAGATACAGAACGATGGGCACGCTCCTGCTGGAGAGTGCCAATAAAAGAGAAAATGCTGAAAAAGTCAGCAGCGAAACAAACAAAGGCTGCATACGCAGCCTTTGTTTGTTTAGCCCCAGGATGAGAGGCTGGGGGAATTATCCAAGCCTTGGGAAACTTTACTGTCCCTTCTCGGTGAGGGAGATCGACAGCGTCAATAATTCCCCTCCGGCTCACTATTCGTTTGAGATTCAGAGGAACTGTCTTCGATAGACTGCTGAAGTTCAGCTGCCTTTTGTCTTTCTATTAAAATGGCTTCTCGTTCAGATGCCCAACGAGCGATCGCTCCTTGCGCTTCTCGATACAGTGCCCGACCGTAGCGAATCCTAGAAGCCTTATTAATTGCCGCAGTGAGCCGCCCATTAGCCGCTAAAGCGTTCGCCTCGTTAAGAATCGGCGTATCTTCAGCGATTTGAATTTGTGTTACCCAATCGCTCAGCGATGCCTGTGCCTCAGAGTACAAAGCACGTCCAGGAGCGATTTTGGAGGCAGCTGCAACCGCCGCCTGGAGATTTCCCTGCTGAGCCAAACCTTTCGCTAAATCTAGGATCGGTCGGTCTTCCATCGTTTGGATAGCTTTCGTCCATTGGGCGATATAGGTTTGTGCCTCTATCCGCAAAGGCTGACCCAGCTTAATCCGGCTTCCCTCCTCAACCGCCGCCCTCAAACTTTCTAGAGTTCCCGGTGTTGCCAGCTGTTTGGATCGGGCAAGGGCGATTCGGTCTTGAATTTGTTGAATTTGCTTCCGCCAGTGGGCAATTTGAGTTTGGGCTTCGATGCGTCCAGGTCGTTTGGGCGCGATCGCTTGGGCTTGGCTAATCGCAAATTCAAATGCCAACGGTTGATCGAAGCTGGCTATTGTTTCGGCAAATTGCATTTGCAGCCGATCTTGTAAATTAGATTGCCAAAGCGCCTCGGTCACTCGTGCTTGCTGGCGAAGCGGACTTTTTGGGGAAATCTGACGCAGCGCCGCTTGCGCCTCTAGGAAGCTGAGGATTTTATTTTCCTGAGCAACTGCATAAGAACGACTCAGTTGAATCCAATCTTGAGCTTCCTTATAGACTGAAGTCTTCGGAGGAATCAGCTGGGCGGCGGTAATAGCACGGTCAAACTCTTCCTTCTCGAAATGCTCGGCAGTTATTTTTAGCAACTCCTGGCTCCAGAGATTGATTTCGGCTTTTGCCTTTGATTTGACATAGGTGTTGGGGTTCACCTTTCCTGCCAGGGCGATCGCTGGCGCGTATCCCTCAGGTGTCTTGGCTTCGGCAAATGTCTGCGCCTCTTCTAGCTGTTGCCAAGCTTTTTTTTCCTGACTCATCCGATCGATCAGTTTATCGAGTTGTTTTTGATCCCAGTAGCGGTTATCGAGACGAGACAAAGCTTGTATTTGCAAAGAAGCTTCAAACCACTTTTGTTCTTTTAAAGTTGCTAAGAATTTTTTGGTAATCTCCTCACCCTGCCGCCAATCCCCTTGCCATTGTTTCATTGCTGCTTGCACCTCTGGATACAGGGGGCTAGAGGAGGGAATTTGGCGGGCAATGGCGATCGCTCCCTTTAAATCTCCTTGGTCAATTTTCTGACGGGCGATCGCCAAGAGCGATCGCGACCAGTCTTCCATCAGCCGAGTCGCTTCTGGATACACCGGGTTATCGGGGGACAAGCTCTTGACGAACTTCATTGCCTCCACCAGCTGCTCTAACTTGCCCGACTGAGCCGCCTGCTGGGCGCAAGTCAACCGATCCATTTCCGGAGCCAAAGGCGACATATTTTTACAGTTAACTTGGGGAGGAATCGTTGCCAGCAAGAAGAAAGCCGCGAGTGCCGTCCCACCCAACCCGAAGATGATACTCAGCCACAACAGCCACCACTGCCAAATCTTATTTCGCCGTCTCAGCGGTGTCAGAGGCGGCTGCATCGCTGAGGCAGGGGCTTCAGTTTGCTCCGCATCCTCGTCCCGGAGCTTGGTGGCAGATGCGCTGGCATTCGAGACGACTCTAATTACCAGTTTGCGTCCCTGCCGTTGCCGCAATCGGTTTGCCGTGCGTACTTGAAATTCATGTAATTGTCTTTTCACTACCATCTCACTACCACTACCCTTGAGTCCTCGTTTTGCTGCTCCTGCTTGATGACATCGATCCGGAGCCGAATCGCCGTCAGCGTAAAGGGTCTAAAACTGATAATAAAAGCTTTAAGTTTGTAGGGGTAAAGCTTTTGTGAGTGAATTTAGAGATCGAGCTGATTTTTTGCACCCGTGCTTCGCCCTTACATAAGTTATCCTGAAATTCAACTCAATTAGGGATGATGAAAAACAGCTTCTACCCCATTCATCACGATTGGTCGGCACACCAGCCGCCTACACTCCCGATAACATGACTAATAAGTGGCATATTGAGTTATTTCCTAGAATTGAGGTGGGATGAGCCTTAGCATTCGGCATTGGCTGGCGGAACGCAACATTGAACTGGCAACCTTGAGGCACCCAGGCACTCAGATTGCCGGGATTGCCTTTCGCATTGTCCGGGATATGGAACTCAAGAGCCTGACACCTTTTGATATTAGTGTCTTAGCGGAAGTCTTAGAACTACCTTTGAGAGCAGCTTGGGAAGTGGCAGGCGTAGCTTCCCAACTTTGTGTGGGGTTGCTGCGTATCCTGAGTCAAAAAAAGCCCCTGAAGCGCAACGAAGGAACCTGGCTAACTTTCCAAGTTGCTTACCTGAACGCCTTACAAGGAATTTTAGAACAAGAATCTCAACTGAGAAGACCGTGGTTGTCTCGTGCAGGCGTCCCAGGCGAGTCAGAAGACTTGTACGGGCAGGTCTGGGATGCGCCCCTTTCCGATCCCCAGTTGCAAGCCTTACTGAAAACTTTGCGTCCCGGACGCCTCACCGATAGTCAGGCAGAACAAGCGCTGAGTATGGTGGGCGACTCCTTTCTCGTGCAGCAGATGAATAGTACGGGCATTGCCTGGTTGATCGCTAATGGTGCCGAGGAAACAGAAGCCAAGCTAATCGCCCAACGCCTGGTTCACGGACTCCCAGGATATTTACTTGCCGCGATCGCTGAAAATGCCTTGCCGCTGGCACAATTACAGAAATTTGTCCAGCTAGGGAATTTATCAACTTGGCAGGATACTCCTGGTGCGGGAAACCCGGAGCGGAAGCGTTCTGGGTTCTCCACCACTTTGAATTTTGAGCCAAATCAAAACTCAGACTTAAACACGCCACAATTTTCGCTGAACCTCGAACGAGAACGCTATCGAGCCAGCCTTCTACAATCTTTGAGCGAACCGTTACTGGCAGAACCTTTTGCCCTAAAGGATTTATACGTCCCCTTGAAGGGAGTGCTGCTCGAAGAAAGCTCCACCCGGTTAGAGACGAAAAATCCCAAGTCAGATCCGACCACGACACCGCTTGCCGCTAACGCCGTACCTGCGAAACCCGTGGATTTAATGGAGTGGGTCACGGCTCAACTCAATGATACGAGCAGCATTGCGGCGATCGAGAGTCTTCCGGGCACGGGCAAGACCAGTTTTTGCCAAATATTGGCATCGACCGTTGCTCAGGAGCTTTACCCTAGATGGATGCCAGCGTTTATCCGACTCAAGGACGCTACCTTGGGGCAAACTTTGGAGCAAACCCTGAACTCTGCCTTCCCTTGGGGCAGATTTACAGATGCAGATGGTTGGCTTTCACCAATGCATCCTCCTTGCTTGTTGATTCTGGATGGCTTGGATGAATTGCCCCGCTCAAGCCACGCAGGGCGTCATTACCATGCCTTCCTGAACCAGCTGATGCAGTTTCAAGGGGAAGCAATGGCGTCTTTTGAGGGCACGCCCCGCCACAAGATTATTCTGACCAGCCGGACAACTGGAAGAGAAGGAGAATATTTCGATCTTGCCTCTACTCTGATACCTTTGCCTCACGATTTGCGGCGGCGGATTGCAATTCAGCCAATGGAACACGAGGAGTTCCGGGAGTGGTTCAAGCAGTGGTCGAAACTGCAATCGAAAGCGATCGCTCAAGGATATTTCGCCTTTGTCAAAGAAAGAGGCGGCTTTTCGACTCGTCCCGTTGGCACCCCAGGCGCTGCTAACGTACTCGCCGCCCTCGTCCGCAAGCCTTTGATGCTCTATCTACTGGGTATCTTGCATCGAGATGGACTGCTCAACGACACGATCTTTCACCTGACATTACCCCAAGCGAAGTTTGAAATTTACGACCGGATTTGCCGCTGGCTTTTGGCATACCCCGAAGCTGGCAGCGGTTCCATGCCTTTTGTGATTCGGGAAGGTCTGGCTCATGCTTACCGCAGCAATGATGCGATCGCTCATCTCCTGCAAAACCGACGCCCCCAAGACCTACGCCACCAGATGCAAGTGGCGGCACTGACCATTCTGCAAACAGGTCGCCATCAAGCCCCCCAATCCGCTGTAGAGGCAACCTTTACCAGAATGGCGACGGAGGCGCACACACCGATAAACCCCCGCTTACAGCCGTCAGATGACACCCTGCCAGCCTTTTTCTTCCACACTCATCACTCAGCGATCGAGTTTTCTCACCGCAACCTGGGAGAATATCTCTGCGCTGAAGAAATTGCCGCTCAGATGCAAGCCCTCACCCAGCCAGTCCAAGATACCTACGGTGAATTCACCTTTGCGATCCACTCGCCGATCAATGTAGCCCAGTATCTTTATCAATTACTGGGTTATGGCGTATTGTCAGTTGAAATCGAAGACATGGTAATTGAGCGACTGCGGCGGATTTTTGAGCGCAACCCGGCTCAGTTTAGCTTCAATGTTTTGTTTGAACGCCTCTATCGGTTTTACCGCACCTACTGTCGAGGTCGCTGGCTAGATGAAGGAATTGCCCACCAGTGTCACACCCAGTTGCAGGCGTTGCACAACCCCTTAAAAATCTTGCAAATCGATGCCGCCGTTGGGCTGAATGTCTTCTTGTTGCTCAGTGCGATCGCAAAGCAGATGCGCGAAGCACATCTCGGTCATCGGGCAACGCAGATTTCTTTCTGGCCTTGCGGCAACCCCGACCTGCCATCTGAATTTGACGCCGAAGCACTGCTGACTTTAATAGGTCGCACTGTTGTCCTATCTCCCACCGCCTTTTGGCAGAGGGCGCGGCACAGCCTCAGTCAATTACAGCTACGCTCTGCCTGTTTGAATCATGCTCTGTTAGCAGAGGCTAACCTCTGGCAAACCAATCTGTTAGCGGCTGAGCTAGCAGGAGCCAATTTAGCAGGTGCCAACCTCCAGCAAGCTAATTTGTCTTGGGCGAATCTCTCCGGTGCTGACTTATCAGGAGCCAATCTTGCTGGAGCAAGGCTTGAAGGGGCAAACTTAACTGGCGCTAACCTGCAAAGAACCAATCTTACGTTAGCGAACATCACTCATGCCTGTCTGTTTCAAGCCCAGTTAGATGACCAGAACCACTACTTTGCCCGGAAAAATGGTGCCCTATTTTCCTTGGAAGAGTTCCAGGCATACATTCAAAGATTACCCCGTCTCAAACAGGCTGGAAGCGCTCAGGACAAAGGCAGTGCAGATTCTGAACCTACAGTGTTTCTGATAGAAAGTGCCGAAGGAGAACCGATGTTGCCAGAAGCACCTACGGAGGACGAAGACGATGAAACGGTGATTGCAGAAACTTCTTCTACCCTAGGGGAACCCTTAGCATTCCAAGAAGCTCCGAAGGTAGATTCCCAATACGATGATGAGACGGCGCTAGTAGAAAACCCTCAACTAAGCAATTAGCTGTTGAGGGTGTTAAAAACTCTAGAACCCTATGAAGTATTCGTTAGGTTTCGCTAACGCCCAATTCCACTTACTAGCGCTAGTGGGTTTATTTGTAAATGTTAGGTAAAGGAAATTTGGAGCAGCGATTTAATCTCCAGTTTTCCCACCCTCAGTTAGCCCACTTAATCAAACTAGACAGCCTGCTACAAGCGTTTTTCACTAAACTTTAATCAGCCTGTAGTTACGCAAAATTTTCCGTCCCTACAAACGGTTTAAAAAATTATTGATATAGCAGCAATCGGTGTTAAAAAGTGGATTCTACCGTCTACTGATTACCCGTTCTCCGCTTGAGACCCAGATTCCGGTAATTTGTACCCGTAGAAGTTAATGCAATATTCACTAATCCGAACCCCTGTTTGTTGTTCAATTTCTTTAAGCAGGGTTTCAGGCAGTTCTACATAAACATCTAAAATCTGATTGGTATCCAGACAGTTTACGTGGCTGTGAGCGTCGCTGATATTGCCGTACAAACGACCATCCGCACGCTCAATACACTCAATAATGCCTTGAACCGATAGCGCTTCTAAATTTTGATACACGGATGTATGACCGATGTCCTTACCTTGATGGTTCAAGCGGTCATAAATTTCTCGCGCCGACAGGTGTTCTTTCGCTTGCCACAGCAATTCCAGAATGAAGCGGCGTTGACGGCTCACGCGCATACCCAGCGCTTGACACCGATTTAAGGCATCCTCTAACGAGCGAATAGGTTTAACCGCTGCCGCTTCTTTTTGCATACTTTAGACTTTGACACGCTTGCCTGCTAATCCAAACTCATTTCCACTTTAACCTAGCTATTCTCGGAATGTCCACCGTCCCAATATTCTAGGACAGCACTATCGAGTGCAGCCGGTTAATTGATTCTATTGTTGCAGTAAATTTTCTTCTAGAAGGCGGGCGATCATGGCGGTTCTAGAAGTGACACCTAACTTGCCAAAAATCCGGCGTAAATAGGTAGCAACTGTCCAATGGGTAATGCCCAGCTGATTCCCAATACACTTGTTGGGAAGACCCTGTGCGACCAATCGGGCAATCCGCTGTTCTTGGGGGCTGAGGCTAATCCCGCGTTCTGACTTGGGGCGACAACGCACCAAATAATAGTGGGTTCCGTCAACATCAGATTCAAAGATTACTTCATCCACCGTCTGCTCAGATTTTTGAATCCCTTTGGATGGACTAACAGAATCAACTTGTTCTACAAGGTGCTTGAGCATTTCTTGGGGGATCATGGCCTCTCCTTGTTCTTTGGTTTTCATTTAACGATCAGAACTCGTAATTTCACGCAAAGTATCAGGAGTAGATGCCCGATCTTTATCAAATCTTCACAAAGCCTTGTGGAAAATACTTACTTCCTGACATAGTGCTGCTACAGGAAAATTGAGATGGATTTCGGAGATGGATGAATCCCCCAGATTTTTTGCTGAATGCATCGTATCCGCTCTATGCTGAAAAACCTGGAAGCGAAGACTCAAGTTGCCTGTATTGTAAAGATTGCAAACCTGTACGCCGTATGGTTGCTGAAAGAATATAAGACTAAAGTGCGATTAAGTGAGATTAAGTGCGATCGCGCTGAGAGAATATCGCCAAACAAAATGTCTGTTAACGCAGTTATAACAGCGGGGATAACAAAAAGCTAACGACATCTTACAGCTAAAGCTCCTTTCTACCCTGGTTAAAAAGGGAAATGACGGTGGAAAAGCTATCAAGGGACATCAGGCGAATTGCCGCTAGCCCGACACAAAGCGTGGGACAACTAATTTAGAGCTGGGACTGACGTGACGGAGCAAGGCTGCAACAATGTAGAGAGAAGCCAGCGCTAGCCAGCGCTATTGTCGGCATTCAAAGTGTGTCACCTTAACAATGGTTCAATGACGACAGCAATCGCGCTCAATTCTGACTTAATTCAAACTCTGGATCTGTCGCCGGTGCAGTCGGCGATCGAAAAGTTGCTCCAAGAGGGAGCGCTCGCATCCTCGGAACAGCAACTGCGTTTTGAGATTGACTATCCCCGCGAACCGGAAGATCCACGAGAACTCTCCGAAATCCCAGAAGTCCGTCTATGGTTTATTCGCTTAGATGCCCAATATCCCTGGATGCCCTTTCTGCTGGATTGGAAATCCGGTGAACTCGCCCGCTACACTGCTATGCTCGTGCCACACCAGTTCAATCGGACAGAAGGGATTGAGTACAATCCCGAAGCCCTAGAGATTTTTGTGATGCAAAAAATCTTTGTCCTGACACAATGGATGAAGCAGATGGGAATCCCCAGTACCTCTCGCCTGAAGTCGTTTGCTAAGATGCTGGGCTATGAGCTGGATGATGCCTTTTTTGAGCTAATCGGCTGATATAGCCGTCCTAAATGCTTTGTAAAGGCGAGATACCCGACTTCTCCAAAAAGTCGGGTATCTAAACCACTGGTATCTCACAACTAACATGGGATTACTATTGCTATAGATACATAGATAGCAGATCAGCCTAGCTCCTAACTCCTCAGCCGTCTTTCACTCACTCCTCAGCCCTCAATCCTAAACTCCTAACTCCTCAGCCGTCTTTCACTCACTCCTCAGCCCTCAGCCCTCAGTCCTCAGTCTTAACTCCTAACTCCTCAGCCCTCAGTCCTCAGTCCTAACTCCTTTTTAAAGATAGCCTTCCAGCGTTTCAGGTTAAAATCAATTGCGGAAGACTCTAAAACATTGGGAGAGGTTCCGTTGCCTACACTTGGCGTCAATATCGATCACATTGCCACCATTCGGCAGGCACGACGGACAGTAGAACCAGATCCGGTGGCAGCAGCGGTGCTGGCAGAACTTGCCGGTGCCGATGGGATCACGGTGCATCTGCGGGAAGACCGGCGGCATATTCAAGACCGAGATGTGCGATTACTGCGGCAGACAGTGCGGACTCATTTAAATTTGGAGATGGCACCCACCGAAGAAATGGTCGCGATCGCTCTCGACATCAAACCCGATTACGTCACTCTCGTGCCCGAAAAACGCGAAGAAGTGACGACAGAAGGCGGATTGGATGTTTCCAGTCAAATCGACCGAATTGGGGAAATGGTGACAAAGTTGCAAGACGCCGGAATCCCCGTCAGCTTGTTCATCGACGCCGATCCCGGTCAGATTATGGCAGCTGCGATTATTAAGGCGAAGTTCATTGAACTGCACACGGGTTGCTATGCCGAAGCAGCAGATGAAACCAGTCGAGAGAAGGAATTAGCCGTGTTAGCCAAAGGATGTGAGCAAGCGCGTGCTGCTGGCATCCGGATCAACGCCGGTCACGGTCTTACCTACTGGAACGTTTACCCTGTTGCTTGCCTTGAAGGGATGGAAGAACTCAATATTGGTCATACCATTATTAGTCGAGCAGCTCTTGTCGGAATAGAACGAGCCGTTCGAGAGATGAAACAAGCAATGTTCGGTCATTGGTAACAACTGAAGTGTCATGAGTGATGAGTCTTCAGTCACTCGCTAATGACTCATCACCGATTGCTAACAACCCATTACCCATTAACAACCTATTAAGATGCAAAATTACTACTACGTTCTGGCTAGCCAACGCTTTTTACTCGAAGAAGAACCCTTGGATGAAGTCCTCAAAGAGCGTACCCGTAACTACCACGAACAAGAAAAAGAAATTGATTTTTGGCTAGTCAAGCAACCGGCATTTTTAGAGGCACCGGAAATGGCAGCAATTAAGTCTCAGTGCCCTCAACCTTCTGTGGCAGTCATTTCTACGAATTCCCAATTTATTACCTGGTTAAAGCTGCGGTTAGAGTTTGTGCTGAGCGGGGAATTTCAGGCACCTTCCCAAAGTATCCCTAATCCACTTGCGTCCCTCGCATCCGTTTCCTGAGAAGGCAAAAGTAAACAGTTAAAAATTAAGGAAAAAAGCAAAAAGGAAAAACTGAAAACATGAAAAAAATCTTTCTTTTGCCTTTTGCCTTTTTTCTTTTGCCGGGTGCAGTTGCGTCTGCTCAATCGTCGCCTCCCACTTGCCAGCCGCCTCCCCAAGGCGAGTATTTGGTATTAGTAGGAAGCCAAACGAGGGAAAGTCAAGAGCAAATCCAACGAACGTTGCCTAACAACACAAGTACGTCAACTTGTAAATATCTTGAAGATACGATGACGCGGATTGGTGGCTTCAGGAGCGTGGAAGATGCCAACGGTTGGGCACGTTATCTGAATGAGATTGTTGGGCTATCGGCTTTCGTTCTCCGACCTCCAGAGGCACCGGCAAATCCAAATGCACCCACCTATAAACCGCAGGCACTCGGTGCTGGTTATGCGGTGTTGGTGGATTATTCAAGCAAACCGGAAGTAGCGGCTCAAGTACGGCAGATGTTGGGTCGCGATGTTGGCTTGGTTTCCTATGCCCAACGTCCTTATTTACTGGCGGTTTACACAACCAATTCAAATGAGGCAAATTCGGCTTTAAGAAGATTGAGCGATCGCGGTTTTTTGGTAATGCTAGTCGATAGCCGCCGAGTGACACTGCTCAGGTCATCAGTGGTGAGTAAATAGCCAATCGTTGCGAGCGGTCATTAGTCCTGGTCACTCGCTAATCACTAATGACCGCTCGCTAATACGCTGGCCCTGCTAAGCAGGAGACAGCGATGCCGAGTGCTGAACCCACAATCACCTGAAACGGCGTATGTCCCAGTAACTCCTTGAGACGGTCTTCGTTAAACTTGTGATGTTCTTGAAATAGCTCATCGATAATTTGGTTCAGGATGCGAGCTTGCTTACCCGCAGCCTGACGGACGCCAGCGGCATCGTACATGACGATAACGGCAAAAATGGTGGCTAGCGCAAATTCAATACTGTCCCATCCCACCGTTTGTCCAATGCCGGTTGCCAGCGCTGTTACCAATGCTGAATGAGCGCTTGGCATCCCGCCAGTGGTGACTAAGACGCGCACATTCACCTTGCCATGTTGGGCTAAGTCGATGATCAGCTTGGATGCTTGAGCAATTAAACAAGCTACGGTCGCAACCAGTAGCACATGGTTTTCTAGGATGTGGGCAAATTCCTGCATTTTGTTTTGCGTTGGGTAAAAGCGAGCAGCATGGTTCGTATGAGCGTTAAGGAGTGAGGGGTCGAGAACTCAGGATGAAATAAACGGATCATCCTGCTTATTTTCTAGTGAGTGCGAGTAGTAATGAAATCTGCGATCGCAATCAGGGGATTAGCTTTTTCTCCAAAGGTTGCCAGTTCTCCTTTGGCGGCGTCAATCAGTTGCTGAGCCTTAACTTTTGATTCCTCAAGTCCCCAAAGCCTCGGGTAAGTTGCCTTTTGGGCTTGGATGTCTTTCCCAGCAGTTTTCCCCAACTCCTCCTGAGTCGCCGTGATATCCAAAATGTCGTCCACAATCTGAAACGCCAACCCAATATTTTGGGCATAGCGAGACATCCGTTGCAAAGTTTCCAATTCTGCTCCCGCTAAAATCGCGCCGCAGACCACACAAGCTTCTAGTAGCGCCCCTGTTTTGTGGGTATGAATGAAAGTGAGCGTTTCTTCCTGAATATCCGGTTTTCCTTCAGATTCCAAGTCAACGACTTGACCGCCCACCAAGCCCGCAGCACCAACCGCTTTGGCTAACTGAGCAATCACCTGCAACACTCGCGCTGCCGGTACATTCTGGGTATTTGAGGCAATGAACTCAAAGGCGTATGTCAGTAGACCATCCCCCGCCAGAATGGCAATATCTTCACCATAAACCTTATGGTTGGTCAATTTGCCCCGCCGATAGTCGTCGTTATCCATCGCCGGTAAGTCATCGTGAATCAAGGACATGGTATGAACCATCTCCAAGGCGCAAGCAGTGGGCATCGCCATTTCTAGGGTGCCTCCAGCCAGTTCGCAGCTGGCAAGGCAAAGAATCGGACGCAGGCGCTTACCTCCAGCCAAAAGCGAGTAGCGCATCGCCTCATAAATTTTCTCTGGATACGTGACTGGGAGGGAACTATCCAAAGCTGCTTCTACCAGAGCTTGTTGTTGAGTCAGGTAGGTTGAAAGGTCAAAGGTCGCTGATTCACCTTTGGGAGCATGAAGGTCATCTGTCGCTAACATCCCGTGATTCCTTGTAGCACAGTCGTTTCCGTAACAATTTTACGGGGCTTTGGGTCACAAAAAGTTACGAATTATGAGCGATCGGTGTTGAGTGATGGAATTCGTCCAGAATCCTCGCGCCTCAAACCGTCTTCATTCAATCAAAACTAGAGATAGCGCTGGCTGTAGCTCCAGACTGTATTTTGCAGCAGCATGGCGACGGTCATCGCGCCAACCCCGCCGGGAACTGGGGTGATAAACTTTGCGACCTTTTTGACGGAATCAAAGTGGACATCTCCTACCAAACGGGAGTTACCGGCGTCGTCGGTGACGCGATTGATGCCGACATCGATGACGACCGCACCAGGTTTGACCATCTCGGCGGTAATCAGCGCTGGACGCCCCACGGCTGCCAACAGAATATCAGCGCTGCGGGTAATGGCTGGGAGATCGTGCGATCGCGAATGGGCGATGGTAACGGTGGCGTCTGCGTCTAAGAGCATCAAAGCCAACGGCTTGCCCACCAGGGTACTCCGCCCCACCACCACTGCCTGTTTTCCCTTCACATCAATCTGGTATTCCTGCAACAGGCGCATGACTCCGGCTGGTGTGCAGCTGCGTAAACCAGCTTCAGAGCGCACCAGCCGCCCCAAGTTCAGGGGGTGTAGTCCATCGGCATCTTTATCTGGATCGATTTGATGCAGCAGGGAAACAGCGTTTAGGTGGTTAGGTAGGGGCAGTTGAACGAGAATTCCATCAACTCGCTCATCCTGATTCAGGTTTTGAATGACTTGCTCTAGTTCTGAAGCGGTCGTTTCCGTCGGGAAATGGGAACCATAGGAGGCAATCCCAACTTTGGCACAGGCGCGTTCTTTATTCCGCACGTAGGCAGCGCTGGCTGGATTATCGCCAACCATCAGCACTGCGAGTCCCGGCGGGCGTCCCGCCGTGGCTTGTATTTGCTGAATTTGCTCTTGTAGCTGTCCGTAAATTCGTTCAGCGAGGGCTTTACCGTCTAATAGTTGGGCGATTGATTCGTCCATTGTGGTGTCAGGAATGTGGGCAGGAATTCGTTCTTTGGGGATGAAACAGAGCGCATCTGTCATAGGATAGTTTCGCAGATTTCCCACCCTTACTGCCAAAGGATAATGAGAGAAAAGGAACGCGATCGCGTTTTTCCGTTTGCCTTGTAGCTGCATCTTGGGGGGATTTCCTTCGCCTTCTTTGCGTTTAATCTTATTTGAGGCAATCCTGCCCGACTGTAAATCTTTGGAAGATTCACTATATTTGTACCAGTCAGAGCCATCTGGATAGGGATAAGTATTAATACCGAAATAGTGAGAAACTTGAGATTTCCCCGATGCAAGATATGAGGTCAGTCAAAATCCGGGTATTGCAATTCAGCACCACCACGCTACTTTTGGGTGGGTTGTTCGGCTGCGGTCATGTGGCTCAGTCTGGATTGGGTCTGTTTAACAACCGCAGTGTCCCGATCACCAGTATCAGCGATCTTCAACAGAGTTATGAGGGCAACCCAACGGTTTATTTGGAAGGCAAGGTAGCATCTCAAGCGCCTTTTGTGGGAAGCGGCGCTTATGAGTTGCGAGATGCGACGGGAAAAATATGGGTTTTCACCAGCCAGAATCTCCCCGATAGAGGAGATGAAGTTTTAATCAAGGGGAAAGTACAGTATCAAAGCATTCCCTTCGCAGGGAAAGATTTAGGAGAAGTTTTTCTTCAGCAGCAGGAACAGCTAGAGCGGAAGCCAGCGAAAAAGGGAGTACCTTTACTACCGGAAGGAAGCTATGAACAATAAACCAATTGTTGAGGTAGCGATCGCCATCCTCTATCGCCACGGCAAATTTCTCCTCCAGCTGCGCGACAACATCCCCGGTATTCTCTACCCCGGACACTGGGCATTTTTTGGCGGGCACCTCGAACCAGGAGAAACCCCAGAAGAAGCCATCAAGCGGGAACTGCTGGAGGAAATCGGCTATACACCGCCCGCGTTATCATTATTTGGCTATTATCCCGATACCTACGTTCTTCGCCATGTCTATCAGGCACCCCTTCCCGTGGAACTTAACCAGCTAGTGCTAGGAGAAGGTTGGGATATGGATTTATTAACGCCTGAAGAAATTCAACGCGGCGAGGGTTACTCTGAAAAAGCTAGGCAAGTACGACCGTTAGGCACTCCTCACCAAAAAATTTTACTGGATTTTATGGACAAGTTTCCTCAATTGACTGTGTAGCCAGAAGCATAACTTTTTAGTTGTTATGAATCCCGATTTCAAAACCTCAACATGATGCAATCAGCAAACAAATTACCGCGATGGGTCGTTTTAGGATTGGCATTTCCCCTCGCCGTTCTCAATGGTTGGCTATTGCTGCTCGTGTTGCAATATTTTCAACCTCTAGTTAGCGTTTTTGTTGCCGCACTCCTGCTGGCTTTTGTATTAGATTACCCTATCCGTTTTTTACAGCAACAAGGAGTTAAACGGAACAATGCGGTCGTCGCTGTTTCCCTAGTGGCGTTGCTAATTTTGGTAGGTTTGGGACTTACCTTAGTTCCGATCATTTGGCAACAGCTCAACGAACTAGCTAATATATTGCCTAGTTGGATTGATTCGGGGAGGCAACAACTCCAAGCTTTTCAAATTTGGGCTGAAACTCAGCAACTTCCGATTAATTTAGGCGGAATCGTTACTCAACTAACAGACCGATTATCCAGTCAGCTTCAAAACGTAACGGGTAGAATTCTTAATTTTGCCTTTGATACGATTGGCACTGCTGTCAATGTTCTGCTAACAGTGGTTCTAACTTTCTATCTAATATTAAATGGAGATCGTCTCTGGGACGGAATTTTTAAGTGGTTTCCGGCTAGCTTTAGTTCCCAAGTAAGGCAAGCTCTCCGCGAAGATTTCCATAATTATTTTATCGGTCAGGCGACGTTCGCTGCTTGGAGCGGATGTGTGATCACGCTGGCATTTCTGGCTTTGCGAGTGCCGTTAGGATTATTGTTTGGAATTGCAATTGGTTTTTTGGCTCTTTTTCCCTTTGGTGCCGGAATCGGTATCAGCATTGTTAGTCTGCTAGTAGCATTACAAAATTTTTGGCTAGGGGTGGAAGTGTTCGCTGTAGCTGCCGCTATCGATCAAATCAATGCTAATTTCATCGCGCCTCGCATTTTAGGTGGTTTTACTGGCTTAAATCCTGTTTGGATTTTGCTTTCGCTGTTGATAGGCGCGAAGCTGGGAGGGCTATTGGGGTTATTAATTGCCGTACCTTTAGCAAGCTTCATCAAAAGTACCGCAGATAGCTTGCGCGATGGCAAATGGAACGAGATAGAGGAGATTGAATCTGACTCTACACCCTTAAATGTTTCGCCCGTCATAGCGTCTAAGAACTTAGCGAGCGATGCCGGGAGTTGATGACTGTTTTAATTGGTACAAATGCCGCTTGAGAAGGCAAGACTAATAAATGTTTCTTGAAGCAACGCCGATAGTTTGGCACAACGGAAAGTTAGTTGAACGGGAAAATGCTGCGCCTTCTATTGCTAGCCATTCTCTGCATTTAGGGATCGGCGTTTTTGATGGGATCATGGCTTATTGGAATCGCGATCGCTATTACATTCATCGCTTAGATGCACATCTAGATCGCCTTCGCAATGGTTCTACACATATTGGTTTGGGTTTTTCTTGGTCGAACGAAGACCTGAAAGCAGGTATTTCGGCACTTTTAGAGGCAGTTCCGGCAACAAATTACTATATCCGACCGATTGTTTATCGCTCGGTGCCTCAACTGAACTTTAACGATACAATGCCGGTCGATGTGACCATCTTGGCAGTGACGATTCCTCGCGATGTTGATAAATCTTTGACTTGCCACATCTCCCCTTATGAACGGGTTTCTGGTAACGCAATTCCAGTGGCGTGGAAACTCTGTGGAACTTATGTAAACAGTTATTTAGCTCGTCGTGCTGCTGAAGTAGCTGGATTTAATGATGCGATTTTGCTTGACCAACAAGGCAGAATTACTGAAGCGGCGGTAGCTAACCTTTTTTTCCTGCAAAAGCATACAGTGATTACGCCTGCGCTGACTGCGAATATTTTCCCTGGTATCACCCGCGCCACACTGCTTGATATTGCAGGGGAATTAGGAATTGAAGTGGTTGAACGGGATGTGCGACCAGAGGAATTAGGGAATTTTGACGGAGCTTTTCTGGCTGCGACGATGATGGAGTTGAAGCCATTAGCAAGTATTCATCCTTATGAATATGATTCGACAAATCATCCTCTATTTCGACGCTTCTTGAAGGAATTTCGCGAAATTACGCACCAGTAGGAACGATTTTTAGCATCTCGCAAACTTCCTTTTGTGGAGACACGATTAATTACGCCGCTACATCCCCTGGCGGGTGAAGACGTTCAGTACAAGATTTCAGGTTAACAAACTGCAAACAACGGCAAGAGATACGTGCGGTAAAGTCATTAAAGACCACGGCGTAGCACTGACTTTCCATGAACGTTCCTGACTCGGCATCTACCCCGACCGAACCCAAAATCCGTAACGCTGACTCACGACTGGTGGAGCGCAGCAAGCTGAGTAAGATGTACCACCATTACGTAGAAGTGAAGGATAAGTATCCTCATGCGCTGCTGCTGTATCGGGTGGGAGACTTCTTTGAAACCTTTTTTCAGGATGCGATCGCTGTATCGAGAGAATTAGAACTTGTCCTCACCAGCAAGCAAGCGGGAGAAATTGGTCGGGTGCCGATGACGGGAGTGCCGCACCATGCTTGGGAACGCTACACGACTCAGCTGGTGGAGAAGGGATATGCGGTGGTGATCTGCGATCAGGTAGAAGACTCTGCCGATACTGACCCTGGAAAGCTGGTGAAACGCGAGGTGACGCGGATTCTCACCCCCGGTACGTTGCTGGAAGAAGGGATGCTGAATGCGCGGCGGAATAATTACCTGGCGGCGGTGGTAATTGCCGGGAATCATTGGGGTTTAGCTTATGCAGATATTTCTACTGGGGAATTTCTAACTACTCAATCGAGCGAATTAGAGCATTTGACGCAAGAATTGATGCGTTTGCAGCCTTCTGAAGTTTTGGTGCCAACGAATGCGCCAGATTTAGGCAGTTTGCTGCGACCGGGGGAGACTTCCGAGCATTTGCCGAGTTGTTTACCGCCATCTTTCTGTTATGCGTTGCGATCGCAAACTCCTTTTACTGCGGGTGAATCGAGACATCGATTATTGCAGCGGTTTAAAGTGCGAAGTCTGGAAGGACTCGGTTGCGAACACCTCCCCCTGGCTGTCCGCGCTGCGGGTGGTTTGCTGGAATATTTAGAAGACACCCAGAAAGAAAACCTCGTTCCTCTCCAGTTCCTCCGCACCTACACCCTCAGCGATTATCTAATTCTTGACCACCAAACCCGCCGCAATCTAGAAATTACGCAAACAGTTCGGGATGGCACCTTTCACGGTTCCCTGCTTTGGGCGTTGGATAGAACTAGCACAGCGATGGGGGGACGTGCCTTGCGGCGGTGGTTGCTGCAACCGCTACTGGATATCAAAGGCATTGCAGCGCGGCAAGATACGATTCAAGAATTAGTCGAAAATAGCTTCCTGCGGCAAGATTTGCGCCAACTGTTACGGCAAATTTACGATTTAGAACGGCTAACGGGTCGAGCTGGTTCCGGCACGGCAAATGCGAAGGATTTAGTTGCTTTAGCGGATTCTCTGGCAAAATTGCCGGAATTAGCGGAACTGGTGGCAGATGCTCACTCTGCGTTTATGAGAGCTTTGCAGAAGGTGCCGCCGGAATTGGAACAATTGGCAAAGCGACTCAGCGCCCATTTGGTAGACGCGCCTCCCATCCATATCAAGGAAGGCGGTTTGATTCGCCCCAATGTGAATGTCCAGTTGGATGAAATGCGAAGTCTTGCCCAAGAGGATCAGCAATGGGTGGCGAATTTGGAGGTGACGGAGAAGGCGCGAACCGGAATTTCCACGCTGAAGGTGGGCTTTAATAAAACATTTGGCTACTACATCAGCATCTCTCGCACTAAAGCTGACCAAGTTCCCGATAACTACATCCGCAAACAAACTCTGACGAATGAGGAACGCTACATTACTCCGGAGTTGAAGGAGAGAGAAGCGCGGATTTTAACGGCGCGGGATGACTTAAATCGCCTGGAATATGAGATTTTCACTTCTTTAAGAGAAGAGGTGGGGCAATACGCAGAACAAATTCGCACGATTTCTCGTGCGGTGGCGGCGGCTGATGTGTTGTGTGGTTTGGCTGAGGTGGCGGTTTATCAGGGTTATTCCTGCCCTCAGATGGTGGAAGGTCGGGAAATTCGGATTATTGATGGGCGTCATCCGGTGGTTGAGCAGTCTTTGCCATCTGGGTTTTTTGTGCCGAATTCGACTGGGTTAGGTAGGGGGGAATTAACCCCTCCCCAGCCCTCCCCGCTAGCGGAGAGGGAGAAACTCACCCTATCAACGGGGGGAATGGGGGAGCAAGAAGAAAGACCAGATTTAATTATTTTGACGGGTCCGAATGCGAGTGGGAAGAGTTGCTATTTGCGGCAGGTGGGCTTGATTCAGTTGATGGCACAAATTGGTAGTTTTGTGCCAGCCAGGGCGGCGACTTTGGGAATATGCGATCGCGTTTTTACTCGTGTCGGTGCGGTAGATGATTTGGCGACGGGTCAATCTACTTTTATGGTGGAGATGAACGAGACAGCAAATATTCTCAATCACGCAACGGCGAAGTCTCTGGTACTCTTAGATGAGATTGGTCGGGGGACGGCTACGTTTGATGGTCTTTCGATTGCTTGGGCGGTGGCGGAGTATCTTGCCAGTGAAATTCGCTCGCGGACGATTTTTGCCACTCATTACCACGAATTGAACGAACTTGCCTCAATTTTGCCGAATGTGGCAAATTACCAGGTGACGGTGAAGGAGTTACCCGACCAGATTATCTTTTTGCATCAGGTGCAACCGGGAGGCGCTGACCGTTCCTATGGCATCGAAGCAGGGCGGCTAGCAGGTTTACCCGCACCCGTGATTCAACGCGCCAAGCAGGTGATGAGCCAAATTGAAAAGCATAGCAAAATTGCTATCGGGCTGCGCCAAGGCGGGCAGGTAGAGGAATCATCTACCTTCTAGAGAGGAAAATGCATACTTATGTCTTTTTGGCAAGATTATTTTCCTCATACTCAGTCCACTTGATAAATAATCAAGCGGGACTAAAATCAGTAAATCTTTATACAAAATTGCTAACAATTCAGTAGTTTCTGGGTTTCATTTAGGCACCTAGAGGGCGCACATTAGTATTAGGGATCGGGCACCGTAGTTCTACTAAAAAAAGATTAATTAGGGAACTTATGTGCAGGGTGTTAGTGTCTGAATTCCTATCAACCAGTACGCATTAGCACTTTTCGTAGCAATTCTAAATGAGTTAGCGTTCCGAAAGGTGGCATCTCCAAAAGGAGATTCGCAGCATTAACGAGAAGGCTCGCTTCAGGAATTAGGGAAAAGCAATCTGCAAGTCAATTCATACTTAATTTGCCGGAACCTTTAACTTTTCCGGAAATTATAAGCATCTGGGTGCATATTCTACCAATACAATTAATGCCCTTTGTAATAACAGCACCCCTGTCAATGTTTGCTATGGAAGAAGTTACTACCCCTGCCTCTCCCACAGAAACTATCGCTCAAAAGGCTAGCCAGCTAAGCCTAATTGTTCAGGCTTTGGTGTTGACGGGCATTTTATCTTTGACCGCTACACTAACGCTCCCCAATCGCAAAGTTACGATTTCAAATCCTCGTTCTGGGGTTAGTTTATTAACATCGGTTCAGAATGCGGTTTTGCAGGACGTGTCTCAACATTCAGGGTTGCCAAAGTCGGCGCTAAACATTGTCCAAACTCAACCGCAAACTTGGTCTGATGACTGCTTAGATATTAATAACTTGGAGGTGCTTTGCACCGAGATGCAAGTTCCTGGCTGGCAAGTCACGGTAGGGAATGGGCAACGCCGCTGGATTTATCGCACTAATGCCTCTGGCTCGATGGTGAAGCTGGCTCAAGGCGTCACACCCAATCAATAGAGCAGAAAGTAGGGAAGGTTACTGGCGATCGCTATCGAACGTATATAATTCGTGCATCTAGTTTCAGCGATCGCAATGCGTAATAGATACTTTTCGCACTGGATTGGTCGGGAAATGACCCCGCTAAAATGTAATTTCCTAAATTTGACTTGGCGATCAATGCATCGGGTACGCACTGACGCACTTGTTCCAGCGTGGCTTCACTTCCGGAGGGAACCACGACCACATAGTGATATTTAGGCAGGCGTCCCAGAACGATTAAATTCCCTTCCTGACGAGTATTAAAACCGGGTCTTTGCGATATATTCAGCAGCTCGGAACAGGGCGATGCCTGCACGCTTGACGCTTGCAAATTCCAAATAATCCAACTCACCGCAGCTAATATAATCAACTTACTGATTCTAGGAAAAGTTTGAAAATTAGCTGTTAGTTTGTTGTCAGCGATTGGTTGTGTAAAAGTGGGTTTAATCAAGATATCTGCTAATCGCGAGTAGATGCACAAATCCTCTTCAAACGGTGAAGTTAAAAGAAATTTCACGCTGGGTGTGCCGCTTTAGGCTGAAATATTCAGTGGGGGTACGATCGCTTCCGCTGGATCTGCCAAGTTGACCTTCTCTCCCTGGATGCAATAAATAATTGTTGCCTGTTCTCGTCCCCGCAGTTGAATGGCGCGGACAGCAGGCCCGTGATAGCGATCGCTTGCATAAGCAAATGTACTGCCACTGACAATCATTTGGTAGGGGTTGTGAATTTTTACTTCTTTATTCATCGGTTCCAGTCTGGCGGCAACATTGACGGTATCCCCCAAGACTGAATAATTCAGGCGTCGGGAACCTCCCACACTTCCGGCAACCACTGGACCTGTGTGAATGCCAATCCCTATCTCAATCGTAGGCTTGTTAGCGTTGTGGAAGCGCTGGTTGAGCTTTTTGAGTCGTTCCTGCATCGCAATTCCTGCCGCGATCGCATTTAGGGCGTCCTGTTGAATTTCTTCCGGCGTGGTGTGCGAAAACGGAATCCCGAAAACCGCCATAATTGCATCCCCAATATATTTGTCGATCACACCACCACGATCCATGATGCAATCTGTCATGGCGTCTAGGAACAGGTTCAGCCACTCGATTAATTCCCCCGGCGGTAGTTTCTCGGAAATACTGGTAAAACCCCGGATATCGGCAAATAAAACCGTGACCATCATTTCTTGGGCTTGCAGCTTCCCTTTGTGGAAGATTTCGTCTTTCCGGTGCCAAATGAGGTCAGCCATTTCTGGCGCAACGTGCTTGGCAAACAAACTCATCAGTTGTTGCTTTTCATATTGTTCTCGCAGCTGAACGCCGATCCCAGCAGCGATCGCGGTTCCCACAGGTGCGACGATGGGCAACCACCAGCCATCGTCGATGAAGGCACTCAGGGCAAAGATTACCCAACCACTCGGTAACAAAATAGCGATCGCCATTCGCGCCCACACTCCCTGTTTTAACAACAGCCAGCTAGTAATCGGGGCAATCCCCAACAACAAGAGCATTACTGTTGTTTTAGGCAGCGTGTGCAGCAGCTTGTCGTTCAGCAAGTTATCAATTAACGCCGCATGGAGATAAACTCCAGCCGTAGGAGGATTTTGATTGTAAGGCGATCGCAAGCGATCGATAGCGGTTGCCGTGACACCGACTAAAACAAACTTGTTGGCAAAGGCTTTCGCGTCAACTTTGCCTTCCATGATTGAGGCATAAGAATAGGTGGAGACATTTTGGGTTGGCCCAGGCCAGTTAATCCAGACATCTTTACGCCTCTGAACCTCAGCCAGATGAGGCAGGGATACCGCCTCTGGTGCCTCTAGCAACATTGCTAAACCGAGAGCGGGTTTGGTGCCAAAAAAGAGGGCTGCCTGTCGGCTAATGCCGTCTGCGTCGGGATTGTGCCAAATTTGACCTTCCCCAAGTGCCGCTTTTTTTAATTCGGGTAATATTTCCAGAGGTTGCCCGCGATTGTCCCAAGCCGTTGCCAAGATGACATTGCCAGATTTAGCGATCGCTTTGGCAAATTCCTTATCGCCTTTGCCAGGGTCAACAAATAACACATCAAAACCAATGACTGCTGGAGATGAGGGTTTTAGCTTTTGCAACAATTGGGCATAGCGATCGCGCGACCAAGGAAATTTCCCGTATTTCTTTAAACTCGCATCGTCAATCGCAATCACCGCGACCCGACGATCCCAATTCGTCTGCGGTAAGATACTGGCGCTACGAGCTTGAAACAGCGCACTGTATACAAGCTGTTCCAGGGGTTGCCATGCCCCTATCTGCCATAACCCGACAGACAATAAACCGACCATTGCGCCCGGAACGATTGATTGACTGCTAGAAATAAAACGCTGATTTTTTTTAAACCAATTTTTGATTAACACGTTGATTCCATCAAAAACATCAACCATCGTGATTGCTTGCCTGGAAACATACGGACTTTTCCCAAGCGTTCCGCACGCTCACCGGATGGTAAATGCCCCTGATGGAATACTGAATTTATAGCAATTCTCTGTTCTTGGATGCAGTACGGTTTAACCCCACCCCTGTCCTTCCCCTTGAACGAGGCTACCGTGTATACACAAGTCTTCTTGAACTTGCAAGTCCCGTTTTGATCCCCCCAACCCCCCTTGAAAAGGGGGGCGAATTAAGTCAAAGTCCCCCTTTTTAAGGGGGATTTAGGGGGATCAATCAACGTTTTGCCAATTAATCAAAGATGTGTATACACCGTAGGGGTTGGGGGTGAGGTTACGAGTGTGTATATATGCACTAAGAGTGAGAACTGCTACAAGCTTGATTCAGACAAAACGCGATTGCATCACGAGATACGCGATCGCATCACGAGATACGCGATCGCGTCACAGTATTGGCGCTTTCAAGTTCTTTGACGACTTCTCCAGTAACTCATGCCCTTGAGAATTTTCACCTCACTCGTGCGGAGGATTTTGCCAATTGATTCGCGTTCCCAAGCTCAGATTGAGAACGCGAATTCGTGGGTTGCTGCCTCGTCTTTTCCGACTAAAAAGGAGAGGAAAAGGCTATCCGATAAAAATTATTGATTCACAGGATTCTCCGATGTCCCCGCACTATTCGGAATTTCCAATTCATAAACTTGTTGATTGCCCAAAGGATTCCGCACGACTAATCTCAGCTGCCGATTAGACGGGATTGGCACCACCGTATCGAGTTGTCCCTCGCCTCCCGTATCCACAATCTGATTATTCACTAACACTAAATTGATTGGGTCTACCGTTCCAGTGACTCTAACTTGACCATCGCCTGTCACCGAGAGAACCTGTAATTTCAGTCTCGTGTCACCCGTTGTCACCTTGGGAATCGTTGGAGCCTGTCCCGGAGCAATTAAAGCAGAATACCCCGGCTCTACCAACACAGTTTTCCCTCGCGCACTAAAAGCTACTTTTCCTCGGATAGTTGAAAGCCCAGTTTTCCCATTCGCTCCGACGGTAACGCCAAATTCTGTGCCTCTCGTCCCAGCAACGCCCCCAGGGGTCTCCACTTCAAAGCTAGAGTTAGGGTTAGTAAAAGGTCGCACTTTGGCGCTGACCTGTCCCTTGTCCATATAAAGGCGCGTTTGTTTGCTACCATCCTTACTTGTCTTTAAAGTCTTGACTTGCACGTTGGTGTTTTCGGAAACCTGAACTGTACCGATGCCATCCTCCATCGCCAAAATAACCCTGGCGTCGAAGTCAGTGGTGAGACTACCGGATGCCTGCAAGCGATCGCCAACTTTCACTGGCTTTCCTTGAGTTGTTACCGTACCATTCGTTTCTTTGACTTCTATCGAGCGTGGACTAACCGCAGCTCGAACACTTTCGGAGATAAACGATAAGGACGTAAGGACTAAGCTACCGGCTAACAGGGATAATCCTAGTAGGGTGACTGGAAAAACAGGGAACTTCATAGAGAATTGGGAGCCATAACGGGTGAACGCAAAGACGATTTAAGGACTACTGAAAGAAAAAAGGTTTCTACAGCAACTTTGGTATGATTCTTCGCTTGCAACAATTTCAAATCAGGATTCTGACAGCTTCTCGCCGTTCCTGGCGGCAGTTTTTTTTGAGTTGCCTCTTGACACTGGTTGTTTCTTTCAGCTGCCTGCTGGGGACGCCATCAGCTTTAGCAGGTATCAACGACGACAACTTTGACGGGAATGTTTTTCTCCTCTATGGTGGCAATGCCTCGCTGGTTCCCCCGCGAGTGGCATTGGCAGATTCTCTTAAAGGAGGTAAACCGGCATTGTTGGTGTTCTACGTGGACGACAGTAGCGATTGCAAGCAACACGCAATCGTCGTTTCGCAGCTTCAAGCTTTTTATGGTCGAGCCGCTGATTTCATTCCCATCGACGTAGATTCGATTCCAGTACAATCCAACTTTACACCTACGGAACCGGGCTACTACTACGAAGGCCTCGTCCCCCAAACAGTCTTGCTAAACCAGAAGGGCGAAGTTGTCCTCAACCAAAAGGGTACGGTGGCGTTTGAGAAAGTAGACGATGTTTTCCGTGAAGTGTTTAACTTGTTACCTCGCTCAGAATCGGTGGAGCTGAAGCGGCGACTCGTGAATGAGTTTAATACGGAGTTAGCGAAGTAAGTGGAGTTTTGTGGGTAGAGAATCTTGACTGTTTCAATTTCCGACAGGCGCGATCGCTCAACTCACAAGACAAAATCCTTGACAAATTTAGCAAAGTGTTCGTTTGCTCTCACTTCTTCAGTTTCTTCAGTAGCAAAAAACTCGATTCCTGCTCAAAAGGGGTGATTCAAAGTTTTGTGCAAATACTAAACTTCTATCTTGAGCTGTAATCTAAATCATATTAAATCTCTAGCTATAGATTGAGTTAGGTGCTGTTTTGAACCAATAACCTGAGTATCAAATAGCAGCAATCTTAACCATGAATTCTTCGATTTTTTCTCAAGCCTGTCTTTTACCGTCTGCAATCATTGACTTATCTGCCAAAGTTGCTGAATCAGGTCAGATAACAATTACAGACCGTTGCGTACTCAGAACAGCACTGCTTGAAAATTCTCTCAGCGAAGATGAACAACTTTTGCTGAACCGAATGCTTTATGCGGTTCGTCGGGGACGTCTGGCGCTGGTTAATGAATTTTAGCTTCTGAATGTAAATCTTGATTATTCGGTACCTTTTTTAATCGTAATTACTGCGACTCTCTCTGAAATTATTGACTTTTGAAAAAGAAAATTATTCCTTATCTCCATTGGTCTATTCGCTACCAAGTAGTAGGAATTAAAAATCGACGATTGCACTAATGATTAGGGTCATCTACTACCATAAGCCGGTCTTTGGTAGCGCCTGTTAGCGAGTTGTTCGCGACTTTGGCGACCAATTTGACCATTCACTAGAGGCAAAGACTTTTGCGGGTAGTTCATTAGACCTCCTGCATGAATGAGAAAATAGTGTGCCAGTTGGCGATCGTCGAATTGCAAAATTAAGGAGAGACAAGGAGCAACTTAAGGAGGGGGCGATGCCATACACACAGT